>JBIKYT010000026.1:0-27505 GCA_044355095.1 Ilumatobacteraceae bacterium | reverse complement strand
GAATACGTTCCCAACATGACGAGTTACATTCGTCGCGAACCCATTGGTGTGTGTGCACAGGTTGCGCCATGGAACTATCCGATGATGATGGCTGTTTGGAAATTTGCTCCTGCGATTGCGGCTGGCAACACGGTTGTGCTGAAGCCCAGTGACACCACGCCAGTGAGTACAACGTTGTTGGCCGAAATTTGTGCCGAGTTCTTGCCACCTGGTGTCATGAACGTGATTTGTGGTGACCGCGACACTGGCCGTGCCATGGTGTCGCATCAAACTCCGTCGCTCGTGAGCGTTACTGGTTCGGTGCGCGCTGGTATGGAAGTTGCCGAGTCGGCATCAAAGAGTTTGAAGCGAGTACACCTTGAACTTGGTGGCAAGGCACCGGTCATTGTGTTTGATGACGCAGACATTGCTGCTGCTGCTGAAGGAATCGCGATGGCAGGGTTTTTCAATGCGGGCCAAGACTGCACCGCGGCAACACGCGTGTTGTGTTCGGCTGGGGTGTACAAAGATTTTGTCGCAGCACTCACCGAACAAGCGAAAGCCACGCAATGTGGAATGCCCGATAACGAAGACGTGCTCTTTGGGCCAGTGAACAACGCCAATCAGTTGGCTCGTGTTTCGGGCTTCTTTGATCGTTTGCCATCACATGCCGAAGTCAATGCTGGTGGATCGCGTCAGTCTGGTTCGGGTTACTTCTTTGCACCAACGGTCGTGAGCAATCTGCGCCAGACCGATGAAATGGTTCAGACTGAAATCTTCGGACCTGTCATCACGGTTCAATCTTTTGATGGTGAAGACGAAGCAGTGCGTTGGGCCAACGGCGTTGATTACGGTTTGGCGTCGAGTGTGTGGACCAAAGACTTTGGTCGTGCGATGCGCATGACGAAGCGTCTTGACTTTGGTTGCGTGTGGGTCAACACGCACATTCCGATGGTTGCCGAAATGCCTCATGGTGGATTCAAGCAATCGGGTTACGGTAAGGACTTGTCGATGTATGCACTTGAGGATTACACGCGCATCAAGCACGTGATGGCCAATCTCGAAAGCTAGCGAGAACTGAAAGCTATTGCCGCTTGATTGAGGGCGTCGGTGAGAACTTTGCCGATGAAGCGCAATTCTTCTTCACCACACACCAATGTGGGTGACAAAACCAAAACCGGATCGGCGCGATCGTCGGCACGGCAGATGAGTCCGGCGTTATAGATATAAGGCGATAGTTCGTCGCGCAACAACCAATTGCACTCATCGTCAGTGAACGATTGTTTCGTTGCTTTGTCTTTCACGAGTTCAACAACTCTGAAGTAGCCACAACCACGAACATCACCAACGAAGGGGAGATCGCGTAGGCCTTCCATGACCTCGTCGAAAATTGCTTCGTTGCGTCGCACATTCCCTAACAGGTCTTCGCGCTCCATAATCTCGATGTTGGCAAGGGCGACTGCGCACGAAACCGGATGACCACCAAAAGTGAGTCCGTGCAAGAACACAGCGGCTTCACCTTCAAGAAATGGAGCAGCCAATCGATCACTCACGATGACTCCGCCGAGTGGGGCATATCCACTCGTGACGCCCTTGGCAAAAGTGATCATGTCGGGCTGATACTCAAATCGCTCGCACCCAAACCAATAGCCGAGACGACCAAAACCACAAATCACTTCATCAGAGACCAGCAAGATTCCGTACTTGTCACAGATCTCGCGAATGCGCTTCCAGTACCCGGGTGGCGGGACTAACGCGCCTCCGGTGTTTTGCACTGGCTCCATGACCACCATGGCGATGGTCTCTGGACCCTCGCGCAAAATGGTACGTTCAACTTCGTCAGCACAGTCAAGCGAACAAGCATTTTGCTCAGCGCACATGCCGCAGCGGTATTGGCTGGTGTTCGGTACTTTGATGGCCCACGAGAAGAGCGGCTCGAAAGGTTCGCGGATTGCGGGGATCCCCGTGATGCTCAGCGCTCCGAGCGACGTGCCGTGATAGGCGTAATAGCGACTGATGACTTTGCGGCGATCGGGTTGCCCGATATTTGTGAAGTACTGCACGGCCAGTTTCCAAGCTGATTCAACTGCCTCGCCGCCTCCTGCCGTGAAGAACACGCGATTCAGATCACCAGGGGCGAGCGAAGCCAGTTTGGCCGCCAAGCGAATGCCGGGTTCGTGGCCAAAGCTCCAGAGCGGGAAGTAGCCCAACTTTTCGCTCTGTCCGGCAGCGGCCTGACCAAGCTCGGCCCGCCCGTGGCCGACGTTGACCGTGAACAGCCCCGAGAGGCCATCGAGGTAGCGCTTGCCACCTCTGTCATATACATAGGCGCCTTCGCCATGGTCGATGATGGGTAATCCGAGGCGCTGAACGGCTGACAGGTTGGTGAAATGCCCCCAGAGGTGCCTCTGCCCAAGGGCCATGAGGTCGGACGGATCATTGATGGGGGTGTTCACGCAAACTCCTAGGGTTCGGTTTCTAGGTTAACTCAGTGTTTCGGTGTTCAGAATAAGTTTCACCAGCGGTTCAAGTGTCCTATAGTCGCATCTGAGCACTTGCGGGTGCAAAGGAAGTAGACGACGTCGATCAGTCAGAATGGGGGACCCGACAGGTGAGTGGTGACCGAGGTGCAGTCGAACTTGAGGGTGTAACAAAGCGGTTCGGTTCAATGGTTGCCGTTGACTCAGTCAATCTGTCGGTGAAGCCTGGCGAGTTCTTGTCGTTGCTCGGCCCAAGCGGTTGTGGCAAGACCACAACCCTGAGAATGCTTGCTGGTTTTGAACAGCCCGACTCTGGGTTTATCCGTATTAGCGGCGAGTACGTGCAGGGTGTTCCTCCGTACAAGCGTGACGTCAACACCGTCTTTCAGCACTACGCATTGTTTCCACACATGACCGTTGCCGAGAATGTCGCCTACGGTTTGCGGCAAAAGGGTGTACCGAAATCAGAGATCGCTGCCAAAGTTGCTGAGGCACTCGACATGGTGCAGATGAGCAAATTGGCCGAGCGTAAGCCTCGTCAAATGTCGGGTGGTCAACAACAGCGTGTGGCAGTGGCTCGCGCTCTCGTTAATCGTCCCAGTGTGTTGTTGCTTGATGAACCGCTTGGTGCACTTGACCGCAAACTGCGCGAAGAGATGCAGATTGAACTGAAGTTGCTGCAGAGTCGCCTTGGCATCACTTTCATCTTCGTGACCCATGATCAAGAAGAAGCCATGAGTATGAGCGACCGTATTGCGATCATGCTCGATGGCCATATTGAGCAACTTGGCGAACCAGAAACTGTGTACGAGCATCCGTCATCGGCGTTCGTGGCCGGATTCATTGGGCGCAACAACTTTTGGCACGGCGTCGCCACCGAGCACGGCACGCGTGCCGATGACGGAACTGAGTTCGTGGCAAGCCGGCCCGAAGAAGATGTTCCCAATGGGCAGCCGGCCTTGTCGGCAGTTCGTCCAGAGTGCATCAACTTGTCAGCCGAGCAACCGACCGATCGTCACAACGTGACAGCAGGAGTAGTCGCTGGTGTTTCTCACTTTGGCGATGTTTTGCAGTATGTCGTGACCGCAGGAGAGCGTGATCTGTTGGTGTTAACACCACGAGCGCATGCAGCGCGTTTCCAACAAGGCGACAATGTTTTTTGCCATTGGTCAGCTGACGACGTGTATTTGTTCTCGGCGCGCCAAGCAGACATCGTGATGACTGATGGTGATGACGAGGCCCATGAAGAGTGAGTTTTGCGTTCATTCAATGATTTAAGTAAACAACAAAGTCCAAAAGATAGAAGGAGAATCACATGACCACCAATGACAAGATCCCGCAATTGCGGATGTTGGCCCCCGAAAACTTTCATGAGAAGTTGACGCGTCGCGCCATCTTCAAAATGGGTTCAGCGGCCGCCGGTTTGGCACTAGTTGTTGCCGCATGTGGCGGCGATGACGACGGCTCTTCCGCTCCTGCCACTGACGGCGGAGACAGCACAACTCCTCCGAGTGGTTCAACATTGGCATCGGGTGACTGGAGCCGCGTGATTAACGCAGCTACTGGAACTCTTGCGATGTACACCTGGGGCGACTACAACGACCCGCTGTTGGTCGGAGAGCAAGCCGAAGACGCGATTGGTGTGTCAATGAAAGTTGACTACTTCAACAGCAACGAAGACCTCATCACCAAGTTGGCGACCTCGGGTGGAAACAGCGGATTCGACATTGTCGTTCCGACTGGCCCGTACATCCCACAGATGATTGAAAAGGGACTCATTCAGAAGTTCGATACATCGCTCATTCCGAACATGGTCAACGTTGATCCCGCTTACCTAGGTCAAGCATGGGATCCCAACAACGAGTATTCGGTATGCAAGAACTGGGGAACTACCGGGTTCTTCTGGGATAGCACCGTTATCACCAGAGACCTCGTGACTTGGCAGGACTTCTTTGATGCCTGCATGAACGAAGCCAGCGGTAACTGTTCAGTAATCGACACTGGCCCGAACGTTTGGGGTGCTTGGTGCTGGGCCAATGGTAAAGACTGGAACGGAACCGACACTGCCGACCTCGATGCCTGTGAGGCCTTCTTGGTTGATGAACTTGCTCAACACATCAAGAAGTTTGATAGTTACCCAAGTACAGCTCTCGCGGAGGGTGCGTATGCCCTGTCAATGGCCTGGAACGGCGATGCTCGTCAGGCGTACTTCCGTATCGCCGAAGCAGGCGGAGACCCGACCGTGTGGAAGTGGGCCCTCGGTACACCGACCACCGAATTGTGGATGGATAACTATTGCATCGCCGCCGGTGCACCGAACGCCGAGGCCGCTCACGCGTGGATTAACTGGGACCTAATTCCAGAAATCTCAATTCAAGACTTGGCGTATCACGGTTATCACACCGGCATGAAAGAA
Source organism: Ilumatobacteraceae bacterium (assembly GCA_044355095.1). Lineage (GTDB taxonomy): Bacteria > Actinomycetota > Acidimicrobiia > Acidimicrobiales > Ilumatobacteraceae > Casp-actino8. The sequence goes on along the minus strand of JBIKYT010000026.1, from coordinate 22,630 downwards.
ATGCCAACCTTGATTTCCGAGCTCGCACCAGATCTCGAATTCGGCGACATGATCTTCTTTGATGAGTCCCAGGTGGCAACTATGTCAACTCAGGAAATCACGTCAGCAATTGATCGTCAAGTTGACATCATCAACAAGATGAAGGCCAAGGCCGGGGCCTGATCAAGCTTGACCACAGCGGTTACTTCTTCTGATCGACGACGATGGCGAGGGCCTAAGTTTGCCCTCGCCATCCCGTCGATCATTTGGTATCTGCTGTTTTTCGTTATCCCAATTCTTTTTATTATTGTCTATTCGTTTGGCACCAAAGACGCCTCAAAGCTTCTGCCGGTTGACTTGGGCAAGCTCACCACCGATAACTATTCAGAAGTGTTTGATGAGACTTTCTTTAAGACCTTCAAATCAACATTGCGTATTGCGATTGTGGCAACGTTGCTGTGTTTGGCGATCGGATTACCAGTTGCTTATTTCGCGGCGTTTAAAGTCAGTGAAAAATGGCGTGCCACAATTCTTGCCCTGGTTGTTATTCCGAGTTTTACGTCATTCCTCATTCGGACGGTTTCTTGGCGAATCCCGTTAGCGCCTAACGGTGAGTTTTCGCGTTGGTTGTCCGACCTCGGAATTGTGGGCGACCGCGGGATTCAACTGCTCGAAACTCAGATGGCGGTGCAAATCGCCATTGTTTACAACTATCTCGGGTTCATGATTTTGCCCTTGTTTGTGGCCCTTGACCGCATTGATGTACGTATGCGCGAAGCGAGCAAAGATTTAGGTGCTGGCCGCATTGCCACATTCTTTGGTGTGACGTTGCCCTTGGCTGGCCCTGGCATCGTGGCCGGAGTGTTGTTGACGTTTATCCCAATGTGTGGCGACTATGTCACGGCAACCGTGTTGGGTGGGGCCAAAGGCAACATGATCGGCTCGATGATTGCCTCGCAGTTTTCGCAGGCGCAAAACTGGCCACTCGGTTCGGCGATGGCGATCCTCATGATCGGCGCTGTACTTCTTGCTCTGATGGTTGGAGCGTTGGTCGTTTGGATTGTGCCTTGGCTTCTGCGGGCCGCCCAACCGGTGACGCAAGCAGTTCGTCGATCAATGCATGCACGAACGACTGCTCGAGAGCGACACGAAAGAGTTGAGCAATCGCGTCGTTTCGACGGCATGAAATTGTCAATGGGCGCCTGGGCGGTATTGGTTCTACTGTTCATGTTCATCCCGATCGCCCTAGTTTTCCGGCATTCATTCAACGGCGGATCCTCCTTCTCGATTTGGTCCGGTGAAACCAGCGTGAAGTGGTGGGGCGAGTTATTTGACGGCGGGGCAGCCTGGGCCATGCTTATTCGTTTCTTCGTCATTACCGCAGGGGCGTTGTTACTGCGACGGGTGTTGAACAAAGTCGGTGTTGGTTCAAAGCGATTGCTGAATTGGCTGGGCGCACTTGGTTTCATTGCGGCTTTTGTCGTCAATGGTCTACTCACTGATTGGTATCGCGAGATTTTTGACTTCACCGGCATCGGCGATGCCATTCGCAACTCATTCGTAGCTGCCTTTGGTGCAACCGTTATTGCAGTGGTTCTGGGCGGCTTATCGGGAGTCGCATTGGCGCGACGTCCGGGAGTGTGGACCAAGATCTTTATGGCGATCGTGTTTTTGATTTTGGTGACACCCGAGGTGATGGATGCCATCGCATTAGTGACATGGTTCCAGCGTGTTCAAGATGTTCCTGTCCTTGGCTACTTGTTCCAGAATGGAATCGGTCCATTCAGTGGTGGGATGCATAAGTTGTGGGTTGGCCAGTCGTTGTATGCCAGTGCTGTCGTCACCCTCATTGTTCGGGCGCGACTCGCCGGACTCGACGAATCACTTGAAGAAGCCGCCGCCGACCTTGGAGCAACCCCCGCTCAGGCATTTCGACAAATTACGTTGCCACTCATTTCGGCTGCATTGATTGCTGGCGGATTGTTGTCGTTCACGCTGTGCCTTGACAACGCGGTGATTTCAACATTGGTGAGCGAAGCGGGCAGCACCACCTTCCCGGTGGCATTGCTTGGTGCCACCAAGAGCACGATCAAACCCTTCTGGGGAGTCGGCGCAGTGATGCTGTTCGCCATGACGATGGCTGCTTTGGCATTCGTTGCGGTGGTCTTACGTCGCTCGGGCGAATCATCGAGCGATATTGCCGCCACACTTGCTGGCAGTTGATCATTGCATGCGAGTCATCGTTGTTGGGGCAGGTCTTGCTGGTTTAAGTGCCGCTGAATCTCTTGTTGCTGGCGGAGCCGATGTCACTCTGATTGAAGCCGAGCAACGCTTTGGTGGTCGCACGCGAACAGTTCACGACTCATACATTGGCGGCCAATACGCCGAGAGTGGCGCTGAATGGGTTGATTCAATTCATTGGCGAATGCTCGATTTGATGCAACGTTTCGATATTGAAAAGTTGGGTGCAGGAATGCAATGGACCACGATTCGTCGGTGGCTCTACTGGAGTGGTGCGCGCCATGTCGGAAGTGATATCGAGAAACTGGAACCGAATGTGTTTGCTGCGATTGAACGCTATGAAGAAGCGTGTGAGGCTCCGGCGTTCTTGATGGTCGACCCGAGTCAACCGCAACTGCACCCAGATGCTGAGTTGCTTGATTCGCGATCGTTGGCTGACCTGATTCGCGAAGGTGATCTTGGTCCGGTTGGGCAACTATTCGCTCGGCGAAATGCCCAAGGCGAGTTTGCATCGGAGCCCGACAAGGTGTCGGCACTTTTTGTTGCGCAGCAACGCGCATTTGAGTTCAGCGAAGTTGAACGACAAGGTATTGAGTTGTTTTCACATCGCGTCAAGGGCGGTGTTTCGCAAATCGCTCAAGCGCTCGGTGCCGAATTAAGCCAACACTCACGCCTGACTCTGAAGTTGGGGTCAGCGCTGACATCAGTTGAACAAACGACGGACGGCGTGATTGTGCAAGGTGTAGGTGTAGACGGACCCTTTGAAGTGATCGCTGATCATGTGGTGTTGGCCTGTTCACTTGTTCCCTTGCGTAGTGTTGAGTTTCGTTCAGAGATTCCCGCTACGTTGCGCGAAGCGATGTGGGGACTTGGTTATGGAACGATCACCAAAACGGCTGTTCAATTTGCCAACCGCGAATGGGATACTGGTTACGGCTCCACCGATTCGTTGTCGCAGCGTTTATACGACCCGTCTGTTGATCAAGACGGTGATTCGGGAATCGTGATGGCCTATTGCGGTGGCGATGGTGGGCGACAGATAGCTACGAAGTCTGAAGATGAGCGAATTGAATCAATCACGCAAGATATGCGCACTGTTCACCAGATGGCATCGACGTCAACTGGAGCGTTCTCGCGGGCGTGGTCAAACGAGGCGAATTACGGAGGTTCGTATGCGACCTACGAACCTGTTCAAGTCACGAAGTACTGGGACGTGTTGCGTCAACCGTGGGGACGAGTGCATCTAGCTGGTGAACATGTCGCAACGTGTACTGGCTACATGGAGGGCGCCGTTGAGTCGGGTCGCGATGTCGCCGACCGTATTTTGCGTACGAGGTAACTGCCTGTACTAGTCGGCGCCTTCGACTATTTCAGTCGGCGCCTTCGGCTATACGCATTGTGGTTGCCAGTGATGGTCCTGACGAGGGTGAACCACTCGACACGGTGACCGACTTGATGTTGCCCGTGAAGTCGTTGGGACAGGAATAACTGTCAACGATCGGTAGCCCTTCGTGACGACCAATCCACATTCCACCGGCAGCGGTCGTGACTCCGGGGAACATGAAGAGTCCTCCGAAATGTCCGTTTGCAACTTGCTCGTCGTTGACAAACAATGCCAGGGCACCAGCCTTCATTGTGACGGTGAGTTGGTGCGTGCCTGAAGTGATTTTGTTGTTGCCAACAAGGTGCGCGCGTTGGTGTCCATAAACGACATCAAAGTGGGGAGTTCCGTGATCAAGTCGTAAAGTCCATCCACCTTGATGATCACCGAGTGCAGCAATGATTCCGTTTTTGGTGGCAGGGCAATCAACGATGGCCGACATCGTGAAGCCACCAAACATTGATGGCACGCGACCTGCGGCAATGGGGTGATCGCTTGGTTGGTATGTCGCCGAACGAGGCAATGGGTATTCGCCCGGATGAGCTGGATAACCCGCGGCCGGATCAAACAAGGGGAACACGTTGTTCGCAGTTGCTTGCTCAATCCAAAGTGACTCAAGTTCGCGGACACGCTCTGGGTATTGGGCCGACAAGTCAGTTGATTCAGAGAAGTCGTTGGCGAGATCAAATAGTTGCCACACATCGGTCTCATACGAGTGACTGCCGGTGATGTGCGCACGCTCATTGAAAAGTGGCGAAACAAAGTTGCTTGTGGCCTTCCAGCCTGCGTGATAGATCGATCGCGAACCATGCATTTCGAAATATTGAGTGTGTCGATGCTCGGGGCGCGCAATGTCAAACAACATGGGGCTTGCGTCAACCCCATCAACGCGCTGCTGTTGAACTCCATCAACAACGGTTGGCATTGATAATCCAATAGCGCCGAGCAATGTGGGCGCAAGATCAATGGCGTGAGTGAACTGGTTGCGCACTGAACCAGCGTCGGTGATCTTCTTGGGCCAACGGGCAATGAACGGAGCACGTACGCCACCAAGCCACGAATAACGCTTCCACAATTGAAACGGACTGTTGCCAGCCCACGCCCAACCCCATGGATAGTGATTGGTGTGATTGGGTCCGCCGATTTCATCGATGTTGGCGAGTGCTTCTTCAACTGTCGCGTGATCGCCGAGCCACGATGCTGCTTCATTCAAGGTTCCGGTTGGTCCGCCTTCGCTCGACGTGCCGTTATCGGACATCAAGGTGATGATGGTGTTGTCGGCAAGTCCCTGTTCGTCGAGGAACGCCAAGATGCGACCGATCTGGGCATCGGTGTGCGTCACGAAACCAGCGAAGACTTCCATATAGCGCGCGAACAAACGTCGTTCGTCGGCAGACAGGGTTGACCATTCGGGAACCCAAGTTGGTCGGGGAGTGAGATTGGTGTCGGGTGGAATGACACCCAGTGCAAGTTGCCGTTGGTAAGTGCGCTCACGTAACACCTCCCAGCCTTCATCAAACTGGCCGGCATAAGGTTCAAACCATTCGCGCGTGACATGGTGCGGAGCATGAGCTGCACCAGTTGCGAACCACAAGAAGAACGGCTTGTCGGTCGTGGCGTGTTGCTGATCGCGAATCATGGAAATCGCTTGATCGGTTAAGTCTTCAGTGAGGTGATACGCGCCACCTTGAGTTGTGTGAGTCGGTGTTGGGATCGGTGTGTTGTCACGAACTAATTCAGGTGACCAGTGATTGGTCTCGGCACCTAGAAATCCGTAGTAACGCTCGAAGCCCATGCCAAGTGGCCAACGTTCAAATGGGCCAGATGCTGAATAGTCAGCCTGTGGTGTGAGGTGCCATTTGCCGACGCACATCGTGTTATATCCGTTATCGCGCAAGATGCGGGGAAGTGCTGCTGCGGTTTTTGGAATGCGGCCGTTGTAACCGGGAAGTGCAAACGATGTCTCTTGAGTTGCGCCAACTCCGACCGCATGATGATTGCGACCAGTGAAGAGCGCAGCGCGAGTCGATGAGCAAATTGACGTGACGTGAAAGCGATTGAGTCGAATGCCGCGTTCGGCCAACGAGTCAATGTGTGGTGTGTTGATAAGCGAACCAAAACAGCCCAATTGTCCAAAGCCAATATCGTCGAGAACGATGACCACCATGTTGGGTGCATCGGCTGGAGGGGTCGGATACGGAACGAGATGGGGTTCGATAGAACTCGCAGCGGCCATTGCACGAGCATAAGCGTTCGGGGCTGAAAGTGAAGAGGGCGAACTATGTATCAACCACCGATTCGGTATAGCGTTTGCGCTGTCATGCCAAGTACATCTGCTCCGCGTATTGCCCTTGCTCCGTCAACCGCACCATCTTGGATGGCCGATGCGGTGATTGCAGGTGGCGGCGAAATCGTTCCGCTGGCAGATGCGGAGGGCCTCATTTGGGGTGCGCCACGCACGCCCAAAGCTCTCGAAGAAATTCTGCAAGATGCCGACCACATCAAATGGATTCAACTTCCGTTTGCTGGCATCGAAAGTTTCATGTATCTCATCGACGACGACCGGTTGTGGACTTGTGGCAAAGGCGTCTATGCCGAGCCAGTAGCCGAAATGGCGTTGGCTTTGATGTTGGCTGGAATGCGGGGTATCAATTCGTACGCTCGTCAAGCCACATGGAGCGGTCCGCGTGGGCACAACTTGCATGAGGCTCACGTAACGATTTTGGGTGGCGGAGGAATCACTGAATCTCTCGTGCGCATGCTGGCCCCTTTCAATTGCCATATCACCGTTGTGCGTAATCGAGTTGCGGAGATGGATGGCGTTGATGAGGTTCTTGAGAGCGATCGATTGATTGATGCTCTCACTGGCGCCGATGTTGTTGTCTTGGCCTTGGCATTAACTCCAGAAACTGAAGGCATCATCAGTCGATCTGAACTTGAAGCTATGCAAGATCATGCTTGGATCATCAATGTGGCGCGCGGTGGGCACATCGTGACTGAAGATTTGGTGTGGGCTCTGGAAAACAACATCATTGGCGGTGCTGGTCTTGATGTGACCGAGCCCGAACCGTTGCCCGATGGCCATCCGCTGTGGTCGTTGAACAATTGCATCATCACGCCTCACGTTGGCAACACACCGGCTATGGCCGTTCCATTGTTGAGCGAGCGCATTACCGAGAATGTTCGTCATTGGGCTAACGGCAAAGATTTAATCGGTCCAGTGTTTGTTGACCTCGGTTACTAGGTAGTTGAGACGCTGATGCAAGGAGTTCACTACCAACGACTAGGTGTTGCCCCGACGGCGACCCCCGAAGAAATTCGCACGGCCTATCGCAACCTGGCTCGCATTCATCACCCCGACAAACACGAGGGCAAAACGTCAACGCAAATGCTCGAGATCAACGAAGCGTGGAGAGTTCTGTCTGATCCAGTTCTGCGTTACAAGTACGACGCCGATCTCCGTGCACATCGCAACGAAACTGATGAACTACAAACGCAGCAGCGCAATGAGCGTCTGCAGAGTATTGCGGTTGATGCAGATCTACGGCATTACACGCCGGCAAAATTTCCGTGGAAGTTCGTCGTCGGCGTCTTTGTGTTGGGAACGATCTTGATTTTGGTGCTCGGTGCGTTCAGTAAACCGAGCGGACCCACCCCGATCGACAATGTGCTGCGCGTCGGTTCGTGCGTCGCAGTGAATGAAGTTCAGCAAGAGGCCTACGAGGTTGAATGCACTGAAGTTCATGCCGGAGTCGTAGAGCAGATCATTCCGTTCGACGCGGTGTGCCCGTATCCCTTGACCGCCTATCGCGACCGTCAGGGTATGGGGAAGGCCTGTGTCGCTCTTTCTTGAGGGTGGCGGGTCGAAGGTCGAGTGGTAGCGTAAAAGTCCGCTGGGGCGATTAGCTCAGTCGGCTAGAGCGCCACGTTCACACCGTGGAGGTCGTGGGTTCAAGCCCCGCATCGCCCACCCAGCTAAATCAAGTGTGGGGGCCCTTTGGGTCCCCACACTTAATAGTCTTAGGAAAGCCTTGACTTTCAGGCGCCGATAGAGTCAACTGTCGGCATGAACACATCACCCGACAGTTTCAACAGTCCAGCAACTTCTGATAAGTCCTATACGACAGCTTTGTTGTTGTCGTTCTTTCTGGGCGGATTAGGAATTGACCGCTTCTACTTGGGCTACAAGGGCCTGGGAATCGCCAAACTTCTCACACTCGGCGGCCTTGGAATTTGGGCCCTTATCGACTTTGTTCTCATTGTGATGCGCAAAGTTCCCGATGCCCAGGGACGTCCGCTCGCCTGATCAGTCCGTACGAGTCCTGCGGGACCTCGGCGTACAAACTTGACCCAGTTGCCTTTGGCAACTGGGTCTTTTGTTTGTCCCCGAAATAGGTGGCCAGACGGGCTAATTTGAGTGTGTGCGTCGACTGTGTGAAAAGCCTGGATGTGGACAGCCGGTCGCTGTCATCTACGGCCTAGCTCCAAGCGGCACCGAAGCAGGACTATGGGTAGATCACTGGTCGCCCGAACGCATCGAAGAAGTTCCGCCACCGGGTGCTCGGGGTGTTGTGTGTCAAAAACATTCAGAGTCGCTGTCGGCTCCACGCGGCTGGTCGTTTGAAGATCGTCGTGAGGCAATTCCGCGATTGTTCAAGACGCGCGATCGGGGCAACCTGAGTGCTGTTCCCGAACCGACCACTGAAACCGTTAGACCCAAAGCTGATTCAACGGGCTCAATCAAGCGTGATGGCACTGGTTCGATAAAGCGTGATGTCACCGGATCGGTCAAGCGACCACGCCCAGCCGATATTCCGCGACCGAGTTTGTTTGCTGAGCTCGATGAGCCAGTCGTTGAAACTTCTGTTGCTGAAGTTGCCGTGACTGAAGTTTCAGTTGCTGAAGTTTCGGTCGTCGTCAATGAACCAGTTGTTGAAACTGTGCCCGTGTTCGTTGAAGAGCAAGTTTTTGAAGAACCCGTCGCCGAAGAAATAGTCATTGAAGAAGTTGTCGAAGAAGAAGTCATCGAGATTCTGCCGACTCAAGATGATTCAACCGAACTCTTGATTCGTCAAGATGTCGACACCCGTTGGGCTCCGCACTTTGACCCAGATGACGACCTTGGTGGAATGCTTGATGCCACTGGTTCGATGTTGCGCGATGCGTTTAGGTCGCGTCACAACGGCCGTCGCGATCAGTGAGATAGCGACCAATCATGGATATTCGAGTTGATGTTGAACTGCCGTGCTCAATTGATGCGGTGTTGCCGCTGATTAATGATTTAACGCAATATCCGCAATGGATGGGCCTTGTTCACGCAGTTGTGCCGGAGGCTGATCATCAAGCCTGGCAGGTTGAACTGCGCGGGAAGATCGGACCATTTGCTCGATCAAAGCGTCTAAGAATGGTGCAAGTCGAAACCTCGAGCGCTGAGCACTTGCGATTTGAACGGGCCGAAGTTGACGGTCGATCACACAGTGCATGGGTGCTTGAAGCGAAGGTTTCTCAGCAAGCATCAATGACCACGCTCAATATGACTCTGCAGTATTCGGGTCGCTTGTTCTCGAGTGTTGTTGAACGCGCCCTGCATGATGAAATTGAAGCGAGCAAGCAGCGACTCCGCAAACTCGTCGCTTAGTAGCTGCCGATTATTGCGCCCACGCGCTGTAGCGACCATTCTCGCGTTGCTGAAGATGCAGTGACATTGAAAAACACTCCGACAAGTTTTCGGCGGTAAAGCATTCGTTGAGCGGCCCGCGAGTCATGGCCTTGCCATCTTTCAAAAACAAAACGTGAGTCATGCCCGGTGGGATCTCGTCAACATGGTGAGTCACCAACACAAGTGGTGCGGCAGAGGCATCAAGAGTCAATTCGCTCAATGCTTCAACGAGTTGCTCCCGACCACCAAGATCGAGTCGGGCACTTGGTTCGTCCATCAACACAATGTTCGGGTTGTTCATGAGCGAACGCGCCAACAGTACTCGTTGCTGTTCGCCCGACGACAACGTTCCAAAAGTGCGGTGAGATAAGTGCCCGATACGCATGCGGTCAAGGCAACGTTGGGCCTGTTGCGCATCGGCTGCGTCGTATTGGTGCCACCACGTCTCGAGAGCGGCGTTCTTGGCAGTCATGACCACATCAAGAGCAATCAGCGCAGGACGCAGTTCGCTGGCAAACGATGCCGATACATAACCAATGCGCTGGCGCAGGGTGCGAACGTCGGTGGTGCCGAGGGTTTGGCCCAACACCGACACCGACCCGTAGGTGGGGTGCTCGTACATCGCGGCAATGCGCACCAAGGTGGTTTTGCCCGAACCATTGGCACCAAGGACCAACCATCGCTGATCCGCCTCGACTGTGAGCGACACTGAGTCCAAAATGGTGCGTCCGTCACGGACGAAACTGATTTTGCTGAGTTCGAGGGCGGCGACCACGGTGCAAGGCTACGAGGAACAGTGAAAGTTGGGCGATCGAACGACACTAGATGCCCTTGCCTTGTCGAAAATGGGCCTGGGTGCGCGAACATAGAAGAGTGACAGCAACGGTTTCACCCCTTGAGCAATTGAGTGAGGCATTGAGGGTTGAACTGGCGGCAAAGTCAGTGACGGATCTTTCCCGGTTGAGCGGTGGCGCTTCGCGTGAAACTTGGAGTTTTAAGGCTGATGGCCGTCCGTTAATTCTGCAACGTCAGCGCAAAGGCGACATTCGCGATATGGGTGTTGAGGCTCGTGTGGTGCAGGCCGCATATAACGCAGGAGTTCCTGTACCCGAGCTGATCGCAAATGGTTCTGGCGATATTGGCCCAGCCTTCATGATCTTGTCGCATATTGAAGGCGAGACAATTGCTCGCAAGATTCTGCGTGATGAACAATTCGCTGAAGCACGATCTGATTTAGTCGCGCAGTCGGCACATGCACTGGCGGCGTTGCACTCAATTGATGCGACAACAATTACTGGACTGCCGAGTATCGATCAGGTTCAGCAGTATCGCGAGACCCTCGACAATCTCAATCAGGCCTTAGGTCAAGCGCATCCAACATTTGAATTGGCTTTTCGTTGGCTTGAACGTAATCGTCCAACGTCGACGCGGACTGCATTGGTTCACGGGGATTTCCGTTTAGGAAATTTGATGGTTGGCCCAGACGGTTTGCGAGCGGTTCTCGATTGGGAGCTCGCTCATATCGGTGACCCCATCGAAGACTTGGGTTGGTTGTGCGTGCGAGCCTGGCGCTTTGGTGCATCACAACCAGTTGCTGGTTTGGGCGACTACGACACGTTGATCTCTGAATACGAAAAGGCGAGTGGGCTCAAGGTTGATCGCGAAGTTATTCGCTGGTGGGAAGTGCTGGGCACGTTGAAGTGGGGAATCATGTGCATGATTCAAACCAGTTCACATGTTTTGGGTATGAGTCGCAGTCATGAATTGGCGGCAATTGGTCGACGCGTGTGCGAAAACGAATACGACCTATTCGTAGCGCTTGATGGAAAGTGGTGACGAAGATGGCGATGCCCCATGATGTTCCGACTGCAGCACAACTGATTGAGTCAGTGCGCGAGTGGCTCGAAAAAGACGTGTTGACATCAACGACTGGACGCGTGCAGTTTCATTCACGCGTGGCCATCAACGTTTTGGCAATGGTCGAACGTGAATTAGCAGTCGGCGAACAACAAGCTCTTGATCATGCTGAACGCCTTGCGGTGCTGGGCATGAAAGATGATGCCGAACTAGCAACTGCGATTCGTAATGGCGATCTTGATGATCGATTCAACGAAGTGGTTGAGCTCGTGCGGGCAAGCGTGCTCGACAAATTGGCAGTCGCCAATCCGTCGTATGCCCTGCCTACCTTGAACGACTGACTATTTCGAACGACTGATCTGAACCGGCTGACCAGCAGCCAATTGACCGCACGCCGCAGCGATGTCGGTGCCACGGTTGCGACGAATGGTGGCGTTGGCGCCCATGCCCACCAATTGGTCGCAGAAAGCCTGAACCTGATTGCGGCTTGAACCACGAACTTCGTAGCCCGGTGTGGGGTTGAGCGGAATCAAGTTCACGTGTGCAGGCACGCGGAACGAGCGACAGATTTGCGCAAGTTCAATGGCGTCACTGGGACGATCGTTCACCCCGTCAATCAGTGCCCATTCAAAGGTGAGGCGGCGATTCTTTGACTCAAGGAAACCATTACAGGCTTCCATCAAAGCCTTGATGGGGTAGCGGCGGTTGATCGGAACCAAAGCATCACGCAAGTTGTCATTGGCGGCATGCAAGCTGACTGCCAAGTTGACGGGCAGTGGGCGAGAGGCCAAACGATTAATGCCCGGAATAATGCCGACGGTACTCACGGTGAGGTGCCGTGCTGACAAACCGACATCTTCGTGCAGGCGCACGATTGATTCCCAGACGGGCTCTTCGTTGGCGAGCGGTTCGCCCATACCCATGTACACCACGTTGCTCACGCGACGATCCATGGCCTTGGCGCGTTGCGATGCGCGCACAACTTGTTCAACAATTTCGCCGGCGGTGAGGTGACGTGTGAAACCAGCTTGACCAGTTGCGCAAAAACCACAAGCCATGGCGCAGCCAGCTTGAGTACTCACGCACACGGTGGCGCGGTCGGGGTAGATCATGAGAACTGTTTCAATTCGGCTTCCGCCGTCAAGTTGCCACAAGAACTTGATGGTGGTGTCGTCATCGGAAATGACTTCTTCAACCAATGTCAACGAGTTGGGCAACAAGTCAACAAGTTGCGCACGTAACGCTTTGGGGAGCGCCGTCATGTCTTCGGGAGCATTGAGTTCGGTATACAAACCGTTCCACACCTGATCGACGCGATAGCGCGGTTCGTTCAGCAAAAGGTTTTGAAGTTCGTCGCGCGTCGCGCCATAACGGGTAATCACAATGTCAGCCTGTCAGATAATTGAGTCGAAGTGGTGGTGTCTAAAGAGTTTCGGCAAGTTTTGAGTATTCGGCCATACGTGCTCGTAACACATCGAGGCTCGCGGTCCAGAACGATTCGCTCGTGACGTCGATACCGAAAGCCGCGCCAAGTTCTTCGGCAGTTGCCATTCCTGCTCGGCTCAATAGGTCGTCATAACCAGCGCGGAAGCGATCGGGATCGGCGTGATATTGCGCAAACAAGCCAAGACCGAACAACAAGCCATAGGTATAGGGCCAGTTGTAGAAATGACTGCCGTAGTAGTGACCCTTTAAAACCCACATGTGCGGATGGGCCGTTGATTGATCGAGTCCGTCGCCGTACGCGTCGATTTGTGACTGCAACATGATTTCGTTGAGTTCGTTCACGCCAAGTGTGCGACGTTGACGGCGAGCAAAGACTTCAGTTTCAAATAAGAAGCGACTATGGATGTCGACGACGACTTGATTGGCACCCTGTAGGTCGACGTCAAGAAGTGCGAGGCGTTCTTTGCCTTGCAGAGTTGCGAGTCCTGCTTCGACCACAAGTGTTTCGCAAAAGATACTCGCGGTTTCGGCGAGTGCCATCGGCAGACGCTTCTGCAATGGTGTGCGACCAGCGAGTTGAGTGTTGTGATACGCGTGTCCAAGTTCGTGAGCCGTGGTTTGAGCCGATTCAACTGAACCGCTCCAGTTCAACAACACCAATGAGCGATCGTCGACGAACGGCATGCAGAAAGCGCCGCCAACTTTTCCTTCACGCGGCGGAACATCGAGCCATGATTCGTTGATCGCGCGATCGACCAAACCAGCAAGGTTGGGGCTAAACGAAGAAAAAGCGTTGCGGACTAAATGAATTGATTCGTCCCAGGTGATTGATCCGCCAGCAACGGGCAGCGGGGCCATGAGGTCCCACCACGGTAAGGCGCCGGCGTGTCCGTGCAAGCGTGCCTTGGTGCGCATCCACGAACGGAAGTCGGGGAGCGAGGCAATGATGGCCGACTGCATGGCATCAAACGTGGCGCGGCTGACGCTGTTGCCATACAGCGATGCATCAAGTGGAGCATCCCAGCGACGGCGTCGATTAATCGTGTTGGCTTCGCCCTTGATGGCGTTCATGGCTGCGGCACACGCGGTGGCGACAGTTGGCCAGGCAATCATTTCGGCGTCATAGGCCGCTTTGCGAACGGCAACATCTGAATCGGTGGCGAGTCCGCGGACTACGGGCATCGGCATGCGCTTTGTTCCCGATGGCAAGTGCACGTCGGCAGTGAGTTGTGATGTGATGTCGCCTTGCAAGCGACCCCATGCCGACGAACCAGTCGTTGAAAGTTCGGCGTAGAGGCCTTCTTCTGATTCGTCCATTTGGTGTTCTGAACGTTCGGCTAATCGCAAGAGTGGTCCGAGGTGATCGCGCGCTTCGCTGCTGACTGCAGACAAAGCGTCAACATCGTGATCGCACACAAAATCGGCAAGGCGGGCGAGCAATGGTGTGATACGTGATCCGGCTACTTCAATTTCGGAGAGCAATGCCTGCGCGGTTTCATCGCGGGTATTGGTGGCGACATTGGCGTAGACGTAGGCCTCGATAATTTCGGTTTGTGCGACGACACTATTGAAGTCGCGAATGGCGCGATCGAGTCGAACGCCTGTTTCGGCATCGACTGTTGGCAATACGCCATCGGGTAGCGCGCGAATGCCGAGTTCGTCGTAGAGGGCTTCGAGACGACCGACATCAGACTTGATTCGTTCAAGCGAGTCAACAAATGTTCGACTCGTTAACGATTCGTGAACGTCTGCAACACTCCACAGAGGAAGATTTTCGGTAGCGGTCATGACTGCTCGCTTTCAGAAGTTGAAGTAATGGGTGCAACATCGCCAACAAACGCGCGGTCGGTGCGGTGAACGCGAAAACCAAGAGCTTCATACAAAGCCATGGCGGCAGCATTGTCGGGGTCGACATACAACATTGCAGTTTTGATTCCGCGGTTACTCATATTGACGAGACCCGAAACCACCATTGACTTACCAAGTCCATGACCGTGAAATGCGGGATCAATAGCAATGACGTAGATCTCGCCGAGAACGGGATCGGTGTCGGTGTGTACTTTGGTCCAACAAAATCCGGCAAGTTGGTTGTCGATCTCGTGAATCACAAAACCATTCGCATCAAACCATGGTTGTGCGAGTCGCGCTGACAACGTTGTGTGATCCCAGCCGCCTTGTTCGGGATGATGTTCAAACGCACGATTGTTGACTGCCAACCAAGCTTCTTCATCGTGGCCTTTCACAAATGTGCGTACGGCAACTTGTGTTGCGGCATCGGCGCTCGACAACGGAAGTGAGCGGCGCATCTGATGTAAACGACGTCCAGGGGTGAGACCAACCTGGGCGGCTACTTGTTCGTGACCAATAGTTGGTTCAAACACCCACCAATGCACGTGTCCGCCTCCGTTAATGGCGACTTCATGAATGGCGGCACTCAATAGCTCGGGTCCGATCAGGTGCATCTCGTAGCGATGGTGCGGGTGCACGACGAGTTCAATCGAAAACGAATCGTGCCCCTTGCTGATTTGGGCGTAGGCCACGGGGTGGTCGTGATCACCTTCCCAGGCAACGAGACCGGCAAAACCCTCGCGTCCGCCGTCAACAAGGTCGAGCCAGAGGTGATCAGAGAGTGGACGATGGCCGTCGGCGCGTTCGGCGTCGCGTAATAGGTCGCGAACGATCGAGATGTCATCGGGCTGCATTTGCCGTTTGATATCTAAGATGCGCATGAAGTCACCCTATCGGCGGTGGTTGAGGGGCTGAACGAGTTGATTAGGGTCAAAGCATGGCCAGCAAGAAAGCACCCGCAAAGAAGGCACCAGTCAAGAAGGCAGTGGTGAAGAAGGCTGTGGTGAAGAAGGCTGTGGTGAAGAAGGCGCCAGCAAAGAAAGCAGCTGTCAAGAAAGTTGCCGCGAAGAAGGTGCCAGTTAAGAAAGCAGCAGTCAAGAAACAAGCTGCAGTCAAGTTCAAAGGTAAGCCGAAAGATCAAGCCATTGAAGTCGCTCGACGTTTAGCAATTGGTTACCCCGAAGTGATTTGCGAACTCGATCATCGCAATGCATTTGAATTGATATCGGCGACTATCTTGTCGGCGCAGTGCACTGACGTGCGCGTCAACATGGTGACGCCAGCATTGTTTGCGCGTTTTCCAGATCCGTGGTCGTTGGCCTCTGCAGATCCATCAGAAGTTGAAACACTGATTCGCTCGACGGGCTTTTATCAAAGCAAAGCAAAAAACTTAATGGGTATGGCGCAAAACTTGATTGAACGTTTCGGGGGAGAAGTGCCGAGCGAACTTTCAGATCTCGTCACGTTGCCTGGTGTCGGGCGCAAGACGGGCAACGTTGTGCGCAGCGTGGTGTTCGATTTGCCAGGATTGCCCGTTGACACTCATGTGGGTCGCTTGTCGCGACGCTTAGGACTCACGAAACTTGAAGACCCGGTGAAAGTTGAACTGCAACTCAACGATTACTTGCCACCTGCAGAGTGGGGTTCGTTTAGTTTGCGGCTCATCTTGCACGGACGTCGCGTCTGTGATGCGCGTAAACCGCAGTGCACGATCTGTGAGTTGGCCGACATTTGCCCGTCGGCAGGTGTGCCGGTGACCGCTCCGACAACGAAGCGGTCACCACGCAAGAATTAATGAGCGAGTCGCTCAGCCGCCAGCACCGCCAGCACCACCGCTACCGCCACTATTGGTAGCGCCTGTAGCACCGTTACCAGCGGCTCCTCCACCGATTGCTGAGCCAAATCCACCAAGTCCACCCAAGCCGCTGATCGCGCCACCACTTCCTCCGGCGCCGCCAGATGCAGTTGCCCATTGGTTGCTATCAACGAGTGATGTGCCACCGGCGCCACCTCGTCCGCCGGTGGGAGCTGCTCCGCCTGCTCCACCAGTACCACCCGAAGCCGTCGTGCGAGCGTTGGAGTCGGTGCCGGGGGCGGTCGACGAAGCAGCACCGCCAATGCCACCGATGCCGCCAGTCCCTGATGTTGACGCTCCGCCGACCCCGCCGGTGCCGCCGACTGAACCGCAAGGTCCGGTACCGGCAGCGCAGGTTGCCTGGCCGCCGTTACCTCCGACGCCGCCGAATGCAGATATGGATTCACCGCCGACACCGCCGACTCCACCGGTGGCCACGGAATTCGCGCCGTTGGTGGAAACTGCGCCACCGGCGCCGCCAACTCCAGCTGTTCCTGTGGTCGCAGTGCCACCGATACCGCCATTTCCACCAACGCCGAACGTTTCAGGTCCGGTAGTAGTTGCGGCGCCGCCAACTCCACCAACTCCGCCGGTTCCGGTTGTGGCATCGCCACCGTCACCACCGAGTCCACCAATGGCAATAGCAAAAGAAGGAGCGGTGTCGACAATTGCATTTCCACCGGCACCACCAGTGCCACCGACGCCTGATGTCGTGGCAGCTCCATCGCCTCCAGCTCCACCTAACGCACCGGCCCCTCCAGTGCCAGTTGCTGCGCCACCGGCGCCACCGCTACCGGGGACGCCGTTAGCTGCGGTTCCGCCGTCGCCACCCATGCCACCGACTGCTATCCCAGAAGTTGCTGTGGTTGCAGCCCCGCCGACACCGCCGCTGCCACCATTGCCTTGAGTTCCTAAGGTTCCGCTGGTTCCTGCTGATCCTGCACCTGAACCGGCATTTCCAGCGGTGCCACGAGTTGTTCCCGCAGACCCGCCGTTGCCGCCGCGACCGCCCACTGCTCCAGCAGATGCGCCAGCGTTACTGCCGGGCGCTCCGTTCGAGGCAGATCCGCCGTTGCCGCCGTCGCCGTTGATACCAGAGGCATTACCGCCCGCGCCTCCGTTGCCACCACTGGCGCCGTTGCCACCATTACCGCCGTTGCCGCCGCCTGCCGCAAGTCCGCCGTTTCCGGCCGTGCCAGCATTGGCTCCGTCGCCACCATCGCCAGCGGTTCCAGATGTTGCCGTTCCGCCGTTTCCGCCGTTGCCGCCAGCGCCAGCATTGCCGCCATCTCCTGCGCTTGGATTAGTTCCGGCAGCGAAACCGTTGCCGCCGTTACCGCCATTGCCGCCAACTCCTGCATCGCCGCCGTCCCCAGCAATTCCGGCCGTTGCCGTTCCGCCATTGCCGCCATTGCCACCTTGACCGCCAGCGGTACCTGCGCTAGCGGGATTGGCAGCGTCGGCGTTACTTCCATCAACACGAGGACCACCGGCTCCGCCGTTGCCGCCGTTGCCGCCGTTGCCGGACTGTCCGTTCAGGCTTCCGGAGCCTGCTGCACCTGCGTTGCCGCCGTTTCCACCATTGCCACCATTGGCGCTTGTGCCCGTGAGTGAGTTTCCGTCTCCGCCATCTCCGCCGGTGCCGCCATTTCCGGCTCGACCGCCAAATCCATTAACGCCGGCAGTTCCCGATGTCGCCGCGCCGCCAGCACCACCAGTGCCACCTGGTCCAGCATTGCCAGCGTTACCACCGTTGCCAGAAATACCGCCTTGGCCACCGTCACCGCCGTGGCCTCCAGGACCACCAGGACCACCTGATCCAGCCATTCCAGATGTGGCTGCACCGCCAGTGCCGCCGTTTCCAGCAGAGCCACCGACACCGCCGTTTGCACCGATTGCGCCAACACCATTGAAGCCGTCTCCGCCATCGCCGCCGACTCCGCCACCGCCGCCGGGTCCGCCTGAACCAGCAGTTCCCGATGTCGCTGAGCCGCCAGTTCCGCCAAGCCCACCGTTACCACCATTTGTGCCATCTTGTGCAATAGCGACAAGGGTTCCAATCGAACCTGAGTAGCCATCGCCGCCAAACCCGCCGACGCCGCCGTTTCCAGCAGTGCCAGTTGTTGTCGATGCACCGTCACCGCCACGGCCGCCTGCCGAACCAGCAACGTTCAATGTTCCGTCGAAGCCGTCGCCACCGTTACCGCCATGTCCGCCCCGTGCTTCCAGGCCGTTGGCACCGTTGGCTCCAGCCGTACCGCCGGTTCCACCAGAACCGGCTGGGCCACCAACTCCGCCGATTCCGGCGACGCCACTGACGCCACCGTCGCCGCCACGTCCACCGACAACAGCAGTCGTAGCATCCCAGCCTTGGCCGCCCTCGCCTCCAATGCCCGCACGTCCACCATCTCCGCCATTACCGCCGTCGCCGTTTTGACCAGCGGTCGCATTTCCGCCAGGGCCTCCGCGTCCACCAAAACCACCGATACCGCCGACACCACCAGTGCCAGCTGTTGTTCCGTCCGTTGAAGTACCGCCGGTGCCGCCGGTTCCACCGGTGCCGCCAGTTCCACCGGTGCCGCCAGTTCCACCGTTACCGACGATCGAACCACCATCGCCGCCGGATCCGCCGATACCACCGTCGAAGCCGTCGAAGCCGTTACCGCCAGTTCCGTTACTTGAGATGCCAATTGATCCAAAGGCGCCATCGGGTCCGTCAAGACCAGTACCGCCGTTGCCACCATTACCGACGAGGTTCGCATCGCCGCCGTCGCCGCCATCGGCGCCGTCGCCACCATCACCAAGAAGTGCACCACCATTACCGCCGTCGCATGGTCCGGTGACGCAGTCGAAACCTGCACCGAAAATCGGACCACCATCAGGACTATTTTCCGTACCGTTTTGCACCAAGTTGAAACCTGAACACACCGAGATTTCTGCAGCAGCGCGTGCTGCGTAAATGTCAACTAACTCAAGCGATGTGTTCGTCTGTGAGAGTTGGTTGTAATCAGTAATCGTTGCCAACCACGGAGTTAACGCCGCAGTGCAATCGGCCAACTGCACCGGCGTCGGTGCAGGGAGAGTTGTTGTGGGCGCTGCTGGAACAGTCGTCGATGTTGCCGCCGCCACTGTTGTCGTTGTCGTTGTTTCTGCTGCCGGACTAGTTGTTGTTGACGTCGAAGACCCGGTGTCACATGCCGGGTCGGCCGTTGTTACTCCGACCATGCCCGCCAGCAGAATCGGCACAAAGGCAATGGCCGACAGTTGATGCCGTGAGGCTTTAAGCCAGCGCGTGAATATCACACCGCCAACGATGAAGAACAAGGCCATCACTACGAGTGCGGTGTTTCCGCCAGTTGTGGGCAATTTGCAGATCTCTGCAATCAACATAAAATTTTCTCCGCCGATAATTTCTTACAACCGTACTACTCAGTGACGGTTGGGCTGGAAAAGGGATCTGGTGGCGTTGTTTTGGTGCCAAATTCAGATACCCTTAGGGGTATGTGCAGAAAAGTGATGTGTCGAGATTGCGGTAAACCTAGTTGGGCTGGTTGTGGAGCTCACATCGAAAGCGTTCTGGGCGACGTGCCCAAGGCTGAACGTTGCCGGTGCGATGAAACTCCGTCAGCATCAACGCCGAAGAAGAGTTTCTTCGCAACTTTGTTTGGGGGTAAATGATGAAACCCGTCGCTAAGTTTTCGCGCGTTGTCATCGCTTTGGTCATTGGATTGTTTGCGGTTTCATTGGCCGCTTGCTCGGGCGATTCTGGTTCAACTGAAACGACGACACTTACCTATGCGGCGTCAACAATTATTGATGTGCGCACTCCTGAGGAGTTCGCTGCGGGCCATCTTGAAGGAGCGATTAATTACGACTATGAAGGCGGAACCTTAGAAGCCGCCTTAAGTTCGCTTGACCCCTCGGTTGAATACGTGGTGTATTGCCAGAGTGGTCGACGTTCTGCTTTAGCGACAGCTTTGATGAAGGATGCCGGGTTTACGTCAGTCGCCGATCTTGGTTCGCTTGAAACCGCAGCGGCTCAAACTGATTTCAAAATAGTTACTGGTTGATGAAGTCGAAAAGATTCTGAGTACAAGAAATATTTTTGAAATTTGTTGTTTGTTGCGTTGACTTTGTAGCACCCCTCTTGTATCTTAAGAACATACGTTCGTAGCGTGAATGTCTCTTAATCATCAATGAAGTTGGGGTTGTTTTGAAGTTTCAGTTCGAGTGGAGTGGACCATCAAAGGTCGTGATCAGCGAAATGAACATCGCTGAATTACGCACCTTCATGGCCAATCTTCGAGTGCGTCAAGCCAAACTTGATGCACAGATGCTTGAAGCGAACGCTCGCATGATTTCGTTAATGCACGACCCGGTCGCACCGACGTTTGTGATTCCTGAGCGTGAACTTGTCGCTCATGGCGGTCTCACTTCTCGTGAGGCTCGAGAAGTTGTTTTACGTGGCCTCGTCACTGAAGCCGCACCCGAAATGGCTTCAGTGTTAGCCGCTGGCGACACTACTGCTGCTCATGTCGACGCATTAGGTCGTGGTTTGAAGATCGCTGGTGCCGAATGTGAAGCTTTCATGGCTCATCTTCCGGAACTTGTTGAAGCATCAACCACCATGACTGCTTCCGAATTCAGCCACTTGGTCACCGAGACCGCCAAATCAGTTGTCACCGACGATGGGCTATCAACTTTTGAGCGTCAAAAGCGTGAAACGTCTGTTCTTTGCGTTTTGTAACTGGTGTTGTGGTGGGGCTCGTCGCCTGCTCGCCGATCTCCAACCAGATGCCACCGATCAGTCAAGTCAGAGAATTGGTGGTTTAGGCATCTGATGTTGTCGCCCGACGACAGGCTGCGCCCCACCCCAGATCGTGTTGTCAACCACACAACAGTCGAAAGGGAAACAGATCTCGTGTTCAAACGGTGTGTCGGAAACTGAAATGTGGGATGCGCAGCTGGTCGTGGGTGACGAACGTCGATTGAGCCCACACCACCATCGATTGCGACAACCTAGGCGTGTGGGCGACGTCGGTGAGTCGACCACGAGCCAGCGACGAGCATCCCAACATGCCGGAATCTGAAATCAATGAGTGAAGACGGCGATCAGTTCCGATTGATGTTGGCCGATCAAAACGATTAGCGACGGTGCATCAACGTCGAGCACTCGAAGCAATACATCCAACGTGTGCGATCCCTGATTGTGAAGTGATATTCGATCACTGCAACGTGCACCACATTGAATACTGGGAAAATGGTGGTGCGACCGATCTCAACAACATGGTCCCACTGTGTTCAAGGCATCACCACGCCGCCCACGAAGGCGGATGGAAACTACAACTCAACCCCGAAACCCGAGAACTGCGAGTTACTTGACGACTTTGCTGGCGCGGAGCAGGGCGCGCTGAGCCGTGCGCAAGGCTCGATCGGCCTCGTGGATCGCCATCAAAAGATCGTCGTGCTTGCCATCAAGATTCATCTGTCCAAGATCGGCGACCCGTTGGCGGTAGCGCTCGGCGCCTTCGGCCATCACGGCGAGTTCGGCGGCAATCGTGGTCAAATCAGATGAGGTCACGGCTCAACCATATGTCATGGGTTGTTAAAACTCTCACGGCAATCCTGCCGACGGTTCTAAGTCATCAGGCTCTGACTGCCTCGCTTGGGTAGCCTTGCAGGGTGACCAGAGTGCCCGTTCGAGATGATCTATCTGCGCTTGAGGGCTACCACTCGCCCCAAGTCGATGTTCGGGTGCGTCTCAACACCAATGAGGCCCCAGTTGCGCCCCCAGCAGCCTTTCGCCAGGCCTATGCCGAGGCCGTCGCCAAGATCGAATGGCACCGTTATCCCGATCGTGGAGCGACCGCCTTGCGTGCGGCCATCGCAGATTTGCATGGGGTCGACCCCGCCATGGTGTTTGTGGCCAACGGAAGTAACGAAGTTCTCCAAACCATTCTCTTGACGTTCTCGGGATTTGGTCGAACGGTCGCCACTTTTGAACCGACCTATCAAATGCACGGGCAGATCGCGCGCAGCACTGGGGCGACAGTCGTTGAGGGCGAGCGCGGCCCTGGCTTCGCTCTTGATATTGGCGAAGTTCGTCGAGTCATCACCGAGTTTCGACCACACGTCACATTCTTGTGCTCGCCGAACAATCCGACGGGTGGCGTTGACTCGCCCGAGTTAGTTCGTGAAGTGCTGGCTCTTAACGCCGGACCCAACCCTGGGCTTGTCGTCGTCGACGAGGCTTATGGTCAGTTCGCTGATTGGAGCGCGCTCGAATTGGTGAGTGAAGAAACGCCACTCGTGGTGACTCGAACATTCTCGAAGACCTGGAGCATGGCGGCAGCGCGGTTGGGTT
>JBIKYT010000076.1:0-8745 GCA_044355095.1 Ilumatobacteraceae bacterium | reverse complement strand
CAGGTGTAAGCCAAAGCTTTAGCTGCCGACACACCAATCAATAGGGCTCCGATGAGTCCAGGACCATGAGTTGCAGCAACAGCGTCAATGCGCGACTCACTGATACCCGCTTCAGAAATTGCTTGCGCAATCACTGGATTTAATAAATCAAGATGGGCCCGCCCAGCAATTTCTGGTACCACGCCACCATATTGAGCATGTAAATCAATTTGTGTGCTGACCACACTGCTCAAGATGTCATTGCCACCCATCACAATCGAGGCAGCAGTTTCGTCGCAGCTTGTTTCAATCGCCAAGATGACGGTTGATTCATTGACAACGATGTTGTTCGGAGTGAAACCGCTCATGAGGCCGAACTCCCCCGCATCACATTTTCAAGTCGCGTTTGGTACGCGGCATCTTGAATATCGTGTGCCCACATAACTAGTGCGTCTTCGGTATTTTCGTAGTAGCGCTGGCGAACTCCGGCTGGGGCAAAACCAAAATGCCGATACAGCTCTTGGGCGGCTGTATTGCTCACCCGCACTTCAAGGGTCAGAGCTTCAGACTTGTGCACTATTGCCTGTTGTGCAATGTGCCCCATCAACAAACGGGCGATTCCTTGGCGATGCCGATTTGGTTCAACTGCAATGTTGGTGACGTGTGCTTCATCTAGGGCAAACATCAGACCGGCATAACCCACAACCTGTTCACCGTCTTTTGCCACCACGTAGTAACGCTCGCCACGGCGCGACAAATCAATTTCACTCGAGAAAACACCCGACGTCCACGGTTTGGGATACACGCGTTCTTCAATCGCCAAAATTTCACGTACATGTCGACGACGCATCGGTTCAATCGAAATGCCATTGGCGTCGTCACTTGACGGTTTCAGAAAACGCGAGACGATACTCATCGTCCAGCTCCAGAATTACGAGTTGACCAATTGATCTCGGCATCGGGCTGGCGTAAATACAAAGCTTCAATCTGATGCGGTTCAACCCAGTCTTCTTTGAGTGCTTTCACATGTGCCAATTCAACTAAAGCAGAAGCACTTGGGAACGAATAAGACGAGCCCGCAAAATCAGTCGCGAATCCGGCAACAATTTCTTCGCGATAACGCACCGCTCCATCGCCCACACACAAGGTTTCTTGGCCGCGGCCTAACAGATCAGAAATCAGATCATCAATTGAACCGACCATTGGCTCAAGAACACGCTGAATACCGTGATCGGTCTGGCGATAGAACGCGTAGAACACTTCACCCTTGCGCGCATCAATCACTGATGCGATGAGTTGATCGGTGCGGCGCAATGGATACGCCAAAAGATCAAGGCTTGACATCGCGATCATCGGAATGTGCAATGCAAGAGCGATGGCCTTGGCTGCAGCGATTCCGACGCGCATGCCAGTGAACAATCCTGGACCAACATCAACCGCTACTACGGCCACTTCATCAATCTTGACATCGGCTTGGCGACAGAGAAATTCAATTGCCGGAGTCAGAGTTTCGGCGTGTCGACGACCGCGAGTGATGTCGATTGAGCCAAGCACTCCATCGTGATCACCTAGCGCGACACTCACGCGTTCGGTCGCGGTTTCAATTCCGAGTGTGAGCATGGCCCTAGTCCTCAAGCCATAACGTTAAAGAAGTTTTCAAACGTTCAAGACGCGAAGCCCACTGTGTACCGACACTATGAATCACGATTGATCGTTCATCATCGGCATGGTCGGTGTTGTGACGCAGAAAAACTTCGAGATGGTCTCCCAAAAGTTCGGATGCAACATCGCCCCACTCGACGAGCATCACCCCGTCTCGGTCAACCATTTCATGAAGAGCGAGATCAGACACTTCAGACATTTTGTCGAGACGGTACAGATCGGCATGATGCAACGTCACACGACCCGTGTCATAGGTGTGCACCAATGTGAAGGTCGGGCTCGTGATGGGTTCGTCAACTCCGAGCGCTGCACCAAAGCCTTGAGCGAAAGCTGTTTTGCCGGCACCCATTTCTCCAGCCAAAACGATGATGTCACTCGTGCGACTCAACTGGGCAATGGCCGCAGCGACACCATGGGTGTCAGCAATCGACTGAACCAAGAGCGAAATCACCCCGAAAGCCTAACGGTAGTGACGCGGGAGACGGTTCGAGAGGCCACAGACGATTTCGTAGCCAATCGTCCCAAGTTGACTACCCCATTCATTGGCAGAAACTGCTTCGGTGCCTTGTACGCCGATGACAACAACCTCATCACCGATCGCAACGGTTTGATCGCCCACGTCAACCATCAACTGGTCCATCGTGACGACTCCGACAATCGGGCAACGACGACCACCGATCAATACTTCTCCGCCAACGGCCGACAATCTTCGAGGCACGCCATCGGCATATCCCAGCGGAACAGTTGCCACCGTCGTCGCCTTCTCAAAATGGTGTCGCTGACCATACGAAACACCCTCGCCAGCCGTCACTCGTTTGACAAATGAAACTCGAGCCTTTAACGACAGCGCTGGACGCAGATCGGAACACATATTCTCAATCGCAATATCTGGAGCGATGCCATACATGGCAATCCCAACGCGAACCATGTCGCGATGTGAACGGCTATGCCCAATCGCTCCGGCTGAATTAGCAATGTGAATCCAACCCGTTTCAACTCCGGCTTTCTTGAGTGCATCAACGGTCGTGTCAAACTTTGAAATCTGCTGATCTGTGAAATCGCTTTCAAGATCATCAGCACTTGCTAGATGTGTGAAGACACCACCCAAAACAAGTTCGGGAGACCGAGCCATAATGCGTCCACCCAATTCAACCGCGTCGCTCGGTTTACATCCGACTCGATTCATACCCGTGTCAATCTTGAGGTGCACCTCTTGACCCACCACATTGCGCAGTCGTACTTCTTGTTCTAACGCATCAATAAACGAAACTGAATATGCGGTTGCAATCAGACCATGTGCAACGATGTCACCTACTTGATCAAGCGGTTGTTCTGACAAAAGCAGAATTGGATTTTCAATACCAGCGCGGCGTAGTTCAATGCCTTCTTGAACCAGTGCAACGCAGAGTCCATGAGCTCCGGCTTCGAGCGCGGCCTCAGCAACTTGAACCGCGCCATGACCATAACCATTGGCTTTCACTACGACCATAACTTTGGCATCGCCAACCAATGAGCACAGATAGCCGACGTTGTGGCGAACTGCATCCAGATCAATATCAATCCAAGCTGCGCGAGCGCTCATGTTCAGTCCTGTGCACCAACATGTCGCATATGCGACAAAGCCAACGGGATGAGGTCTACCAAATCTGAGGCAATCAAACCTTCATGAGCAGTAAACAACGATGCGGCGTATCCATGAATCCAGGCTCCACTCGCCGCCGCATGGAACGGCGCAACACCTTGCGCAAGAAGCGCTCCGATGATTCCGGCAAGCACATCGCCGGTTCCGGCAGTTGCCAAACGTTGATCGCCATTAGCCACCATCAAAACTTCGCCCGAGGGTTCGGCCACCACAGTTGTGGTTCCCTTCAACAAGCAAACACAGTTTGTATCACTCGCTAAACGACGAGCACTCGTAATGCGATCGTGTGATGGCGCATAACCAAGAAGTGTGGTGTACTCGCCATCGTGTGGAGTTAAGACTGTGCCAGCCGCACGCGAGCGTACGATGTCGCGCGCACCTTCGCCACCCCAGGCAACGGCATACAAACCATCACCGTCAATGACCATCGGAATATGTGCACCGGCAATGACGCGTCGAGCTTCGCTGACGGTTCCTTCGTCTCGACCAAGACCTGGCCCAATGACCATTGCCTTGAAACGTGAGAGATCATCAAGCACTTCATGTGACCAACCCAAAGCCGGCAATGCTCGGCGCACGATTTCAGTAGATGTGCTGCGATCACTCACAATTCCGGGTGATGCAACATGCACGATGCCAGCACCAGCGCGCATTGCCGAAGCACTACACAAATTGGCCGCACCCATCATTCCGGAACTTCCCGCAACGGCGTAAAGAGCCGCTTTCCATTTATGCGAATCAAATGGGCGTTGCGGAACCCACTGCGAAACATCACTGCGTTCAACTTCGTTGATATCAACGTTGCTCATACCGAGGTTGATACCGATATCAACAAGCTCAACCTCACCGCACAGTGCCCGCCCAGCGCCCAACAACAAACCAGGCTTCAATGCCACGAACGTTACGGTGCGAGTTGCCTGCCATGTATCGGGTGCCGCCAAACCAGTCAGGCCATCGATACCGCTCGGAATATCGACAGCCAAAACAGGAACATCTTTCGTTGATGGCGGGCTCCATTCACCACGAAAACCAGTTCCGAAGGCAGCATCAATAATGAGGTCACTCACGGGAAGGCGTAACGGCATGTGCTCGGCGTCAATGACATGCACGCGTACTCCTTGATCGGCCAGCAATCGAGCGGTCACACGGCCGTCAGCACCATTATTCCCTTTACCCGTGATGACGACGACAGTCCGCCCGTACAAGCCACCCATCATGCGCTTGGCGGCTCGGGCGACCGCGGCACCAGCACGACCAATCAAAACATCAACCGGTGTTCCCGCAGTGATGGCTTCAGCGTCAAGAACGCGCATCTGTTTCGGGGTCAGCACGGGGCGCATAACTAGATCGTATGCCTTACAGACTGGTCTAGGGCAGTGATCGGACAGCAATCACATAGGCAATAGCCGTGGTGTCGGTATGTGTGATCGAAAGATGCCAGTCAGTGACACCAAGTTCGTTCGCGATCTGCTCTGCCCGGCCAGTGACCGCAAGCATTGGGCGACCAGAATCTGCCCGCTTTACCCACACGTCATGAAACTCAAACGCTCCGAGTCCCACCCCCATGGCTTTCATCACAGCTTCACGTGCCGCGAAGCGAGCGGCCAACGAGGCAGTTGGGTCACCATGAGGTTTAACGTACTCAAGTTCTTCATGTGTGAAGAGTCGAGACTTCATTGATGGGGTGCGTTCTAGCGACCGGCGAAAGCGATCAATTTCAACTGCATCTACCCCGATACCGACGATCATCAAGATCTTCTCACGACGAAGCGCGGCGCCAGCGGTCAGCCATTTCGCTGATCGGCAAGATCAACAAATCTGCCACCGACAATTCGCTCAACAAGTCGTCACGCATTTCACCTTCGGTTTCTGAAACCCAGTCAACCAAGCGGTCGTAACGACGGTCATAACCCTGCAGCACTCCACGCATCACTGACGCATTGAGGCGATCGTGGAAACGCACGTGCAGCAAAGTGATGCCAATGGTCTGGCCGGCCTTCACTTCGGGAATGAAGATCACTGTTCGTCCGTCGCTTCGACCACGAGCTACCAAAACTTCACGTTCACTCGCGACTCGACGCTTTGTACCGACCAATGAAGGATTGCGATCAACTCGACTCGGCACATCACGTGACAATCCGCCACGGTCAACAATCGCAATCGTTGCGTTGGTGCCCGATGGATCTCCGTCAATGCTGTAACGCGTATAACCGACTACCACTTCGACTGCCGGATCAAGATCGGCCAACACCTTCAGTGTGCGATATGCCAACACATCACGACCTGCACCCGTTGCAAGAACTTCTTGCACGAGAGCACGGTCCATCACGCCTTCGTCGCTACGGCTAATTCCGACCGTCACCGTTTTGGCCTGATGCTTAATTGCATCAATGGGACGAGTGAGTTCTTCAATCGCGCGAGTCAAAGCCAAGGTGAGGTCGTCAATGAGCGCTGAAGGCGTACCGACTTTGCCAGTTTCATTCTGGTACGCCTCAACGGGAAACTGATCAAGAACAACGCGCAACATTGAGGCCAAACGCACCGCAGTACTGGCTTCCAGATGTCCATCGTAAGTGCCGGCGCGCAAAGTCTCATTAAAGCGCTCAGCGGCAATAACTAATCCAGAGCGCACTACCTTCAACACTGATTCACCGTCGGCATTATGGAGAACCGCAAACTCAACGACTTCGCGAGCCTCCCGCAACGAACGAGCAAGTTCGTCAATAGCCCGAGCAGCTTCGTAACCAAAAAGATGCCCAACCACTGCACTCAACACAAAAGCCAAAGTTGGGTCAACATCAGGAACATCAATGACCGCAACTGCACTTGAGAAGCGCGACTCAGATGCACTGGCAATCACAATGGGGGTCGCCTTGTGCGCTCGGTAGATCGCAATTTCTTTGGCGACGTCGTCAGCAGTACTCCCAGATAGTCCGGCAGCACACACCAAGATCAAAGGCTCACATGACAAGTCAATGTGCTTCTTGTCTTCGGTGATGTCGCACGAAATACTCTTGTAGCAAAGTTCGCTCAACTTGATTCGAACTTCATTGGCTGCGATTGCGTTAGGCCCATTACCTACGACTGCCCAATACCGCTTAGACGGCGCATATTTGTGCGCTACTTCAGCAACCTTGGCCCGAGCATCGATCACTGTGCGCATCGCGGTCGGAAGTTCGCGCAATGTTCGCAGCAAATCGTGCCGGCGCGAATCGGTACCGAGCCCAGCAGCAACGCTCACTGCACAAGCCAACAAAACTCCAGCCGCAACTTGCGCATAAAACGCTTTCGTTGATGCGACACTCATTTCTACGTCGCGACCATCGCTGGTAAACAAAACACCATCGGCCTTATCGCACAAGTCGCTACCACGACGATTAACGATTGCCAGAACCGATGCGCCGCGTGAACGCGCCAAGTCAACAGTGCGATTCGTGTCAGTCGTTGTTCCGCTTTGACTCACAGCAATGATGAGCGTGTCGCTCATATCAAGTTGCAAATGGAAACCACTGAGTTCGGTCGCGGTAATCGGATCAACGTCAAGGCCGCCCGCGCACAGTTCATCAAGAACCGTGGCACAACTGCGCCCAGCGATGGCCGCGGTACCTTGACCAATCACGCGAACTTTACGAATTGCACCAGATGACAAAAGTTCAATAATGGATGTCGGCAACGTCTTGACACCAAGTGACGCATGCAAGACACCATCACGCTCAACAATTTTACCGCGCAGAGTCTTACGGAACGATTCTGGTGCCTCGCCAATTTCTTTCAGCAAGAAGTGCGGAGCATCGCCACGATCAATATCGCGAGTTGTAACTTCGGCCGTCACTAACTCGGTTATTGCAATAGGCAAAGCGGTACCGTCGTATGCAATTCGGGTGACGCCAGTAAGTTCTCCGGCTAGGGCACCATCAAGTACAACAATCTGACCTTTGCTGTCGGTCAAAGATGCGGTGCTGGTTCCTTCACCATCAAGACGGAAATAAGTGGAGGTTTCTTCAACGACACCATACGGTTCGCTCGCGACGATGAATAAGTCTTCGGCTAAGCCAACAAATAATCCTTGACCACTGCCGCGTAGTGCGAACATCAATCGATCGGGTTGATCAGTTGCGGCAGCACCAATGGCAACTGAACCTTCAAATGACGCCACACTGCGACGGAACGCTTCAACGGTGTCACCACAGGCACGGGCATGCATATTCACTAACGCCGGAATGACTTTGGCATCGGTTGTGATTTGGCCAGGGAATGACAGCCCATGAGCGATTCGTAGATCGCCGTGATTATCAACATCACCATTGAGGGCAGCTACAACATACGGTTGCGTGGTTTCAAGATCACCGAGTTCGCGCTCGCTGTTCACTGGGTGCGCGTTTGGCTCGCTAATGATTCCGACACTCGCCCACCGCGTGTGTCCAACTAAGGACAAACGAGCATTCGGATTCGAAAGAGCTAAACGCAACAAGTCATCTTCTTGTACGGCCGCACGTAACGCCTTGGTGTTGTCACCCAGCTCACCGATCTCGGCAGCAGCTTTATAAACAAATGACAATGTGTCGTCAACAAGGCGTACCGAACGATTCTGGAAGAGCGCGTCATGGGCCCGAGCACTCAGTGCTGCCGAGACCGAAGGATCATTGGCTGACAACCCGTGACCCCAAACAAAAACATGGATTCCCGCCGAATCGCGACCGCGTACTTCAAGACGATCAAGAGCCGAGAAGGCTTGCTGAATGGTGAGGTAACCAGCGACGGCGGCGATGCCGGCGTCACGTCCGGCCAAATCGCGAACCATGCGAGCCGTACGTAAACGATCTTGCCCAATTGACCACGTGACATCTCGCAGCGCAATGAGTGCCGCAGCATTTCGTTCAAGTTCGTCGGCGTCAGCCACGCTATTTTCGAGACCTTCGTCAATGGACGTGATCGTTGCCCCCACTTGGTCAAGACGACTCGTCATCGCACTCACTAATTCGTGATTGTCGATGAGGGCTACTGCTCCAGGAACACCTTTGAGAAGTTCATTGACCTTGACCAGATGGCTCGTGGCATCGACCATATTGCGACCACTGGCAATTGCTGCGTCAAGATGCTGCACGATTTCGGCCACGGTGGGTGCGCTCCGCCGAGCGGGTCGACCGACCAAAGCGATGATGCCACACATGACAATCAGGTTACCGAACAACTATGCAGTGACAGGCTCACACGCATTTGTTGACGGCAACGGCAACGAGTCGATCGGCAACTTCATTGGCCATTTCAGCTGTGGGAGCCTCAACCATGACCCGAATGAGTGGCTCGGTGCCACTCGCCCGCACTAAAACACGTCCGTTTTCGCCTAGACCTGCTTCCTCGGCTGCGATTTCTGGTGCTAACAGTTTGGCAACATCGGTGGGACGAACCGCAACCTTGACGTTCCTTAACACTTGCGGGAAAGTCTGCATGATTGACCCAGC
>JBIKYT010000025.1:0-27584 GCA_044355095.1 Ilumatobacteraceae bacterium | reverse complement strand
GGGCACGGACGACTTGGGTCGGACTCGACTGTAGGTGTGCGGGTAGCGAAATCGGTGGGGCGCATGGCCCGCTCGGCGACGATGGTGACCCATCGACCCGTCAGAGGATTCAGACGTAGTTGACTCACGGTGCTCTCAGGATAGGAGATCTTGGGCTGATTTATCGGTCATTACGAAGATTGAGTGTAAACAGAGACATGAGTCTCGGCATCAGATGTGAACGGTTCTTGGTTCATATTCACCCAACGGTGGCTGAGTCGTAATCCGACAGTTGCCGCCATGTCATCAAGTTCGTGAGGATACGAATATCGAATGCTCCAGGGGCGCAGGCGAACTCCGCCATCTTCAGTGAATTCGACAAACTGTCCATCAACATGTTGTGCCTCAGGGTCGTGCATATCAACCGATAACACAACTCGATCAGCCTTCATCGAGCGCACACCCACAGTGCTTCCGGCTGGTCGTTGCGGGTCGGGCACAATGGCCTCAACGACAAAGACGCCACCTGGGGCGAGTCGACTTGCAACATTGGCGAACAAAGTTTGCTGACGAGCGAAAGTCTGCGCACTAAAGATGGTGTTGTAGGCAACAAAGATGGCCGCAAAAGGTCCGAGCGGCATGTCATCAACCATGTCGCCTTTGATGGCTTCAATCTCAAGTCCGCGGTCGGTAGCTTTTTGACTCAGTCGTTCCAACATGAGCGCACTCGAATCAATTCCTGACACAGTTGCTCCGGTTTGTGCGAGGGCAAGTGCCAAGCGACCCGTACCGATGCCGAGTTCGTGAAATGGTCCGTTGCCCGCGAGTTGTTGCAGGGTGCGAACCGTGGCGTTGACATCGCTGACGTCTTCGTACCAATCGTCGTACACATCAGCGAATGAATCGCCATATGTTGAATCGTCGTAACCCTTCACGCGTACTCCTTCACCTACTGAACGGTACTCTGAAGGGGTGACTTCTCGCCTTGTCTATCTCGATCATGCGGCAACAACGCCCATGCGTCCCGAGGCAGTTGAGGCCATGTTGCCCTTTATGACCGAGGTCTTTGCCAATCCGTCGGGTTCGCACCGCTTTGCGCGTCAAGCGCGAAAGTCAATTGATGAGGCTCGCGATGTGATTGCTGATGCCATTGGTTGCAAGCCTGGCGAAATTGTGTTTACGGGTTGCGGAACCGAAAGTGACAACACGGCAATTACTGGTGTCATTCGCCGTACACCAGGTGTGGCCATCTGCTCGGCGACCGAGCATCATGCGGTCTTGCATTGTGTTGAACACGCAAGCGGTGTTGTCGTTGGTGTCAACGAACTCGGCACAATAAATCTTGAGGCGTTACAGGCAGCGCTCACTCCAGACGTTGCGAGTGTTTCGGTGATGGCTGTGAATAACGAGACTGGCGTGATCACCGACTTAGCGGCAGTTTCAAAAATCGTGCGCCGCTATGCACCGCAAGCGATCTTGCATACCGATGCGGTGCAAGCCGCGTGTTGGATTGACCTGCGAACCATTTGGCCACTTGTTGACACCATGGCATTGAGTGCTCACAAATTTGGTGGACCAAAAGGTGTCGGCATCTTGGTGGTGCGTGAAGGAAAGTATTTCGAACCCATCGTGTTGGGTGGCGGGCAAGAACGTGATCGTCGCAGTGGAACTCACAACGTGGGTGGCATTGTTGCCGCCGCCGAAGCATTACGTATGACTGATGTCGAGCGAAACAGCGAAGTGGCACGTATCAGTGCACTACGCGACAAGTTGTTTGCTGGCTTGTTGGCGATCGAAGGTGCCCATCGGACGATTCCGGCCGAACACAGCGTGCCAGGTGTCGTGCATGTCTGTCTGCAGGGCATCGAAAGTGAATCGTTGTTGTACTTGCTCGATGAAGCCGACGTGTGTGCCTCGGCGGCTTCGGCCTGTGCCAGCGGGGCCATGGAGCCCTCACATGTTTTGGCAGCGATGGGACTGACTTCCGATCTCACGATGGGGGCATTACGGCTGAGTCTGGGGCATACAACCACCGAAGGTGATGTTGATCGGGCGATTGAGGCAATCACCGATGCGGTGAATCGAATACGGGCCGTACAAAATCGCCGTAGCCTGTAACCCATGAAGGTTCTCGTAGCGATGTCGGGCGGCGTTGATTCGTCGGTTGCGGCTGCACTGTTACTTGAACAAGGTCATGAAGTTGTTGGAGTCACGATGCGCCTGTGGGGTGGCGACAGCGACACTGGCTGTTGCAGCGTGAGCGATGTTGATGATGCGCGTCGAGTAGCGCAGCAACTGGGCATTGATCATCTGGTTTTTAACTTCACCGAAGATTTTCATCGCAATGTGGTTGAGCCGTACATCAACGATCACGCCATTGGTATTACGCCCAACCCTTGCATCGAATGCAACCGTCACCTGAAGTTTGATCGTCTGCACGAGCGTGGGATTGTTTTAGGTTTTGATGCAGTAGCGACCGGACACCACGCGCGAGTCGTCAACGAAGATGGCATTTGGCGTTTGATTCGTGGTCACGACATGGCCAAAGATCAGAGCTATGTGGTGCACATGATGGATCAACATCAATTGTCGCGAACGTTGTTCCCAGTTGGCGAAATGACCAAGACCGTGGTGCGTGAACATGCAACTCGTCTCGGCATGCGCACTGCTAACAAGCCCGATAGTCAAGACGTGTGTTTCATTACCTCGGCCAAAGACGAAGATGGTCGCAGCGGGCGAGTGAGTTTTATCGGTCGTCGTATCCCGCTCAACCCAGCGGTCGTTGTTGACGAATCAGGTAACGAACTTGGTTCAGTTGAATCAGTCGAACTGGTCACGCTTGGTCAGCGACGTGGCGTCGCGGGTGGCGGTGGCACGAAGCGATTTGTTGTTGACATCGATGTGCCGGGTCGCAAAGTAGTTGTTGGCCCCGAGTCATTGTTGATGGTCGATCACGAAGTCGTTGAGAATGTGATCTGGAGCCACGAACCATATGTGGGTCCGGCACGAGTGCAGTGCAGTGCTCACGGCGAACCGCGTTCGGCTGTTTTGTCGGTTGACGATGCGGGCCGAGTTGTCGCTACATGGACTGAACCGCAACGTCGTATCTCGCCAGGACAAAGCGCAGTCTTTTACGACGCCGATGATCGATTTGTACTCGGTGGCGGTTTAGTTACGCGCTCGGTGCAGATGTCAACTCAGTAAGCGCCCGACCCGGTCGTGTGGGGCACACGCGCATTGACTTCACGTGAATCGCCGAGCCGCCCGGAGTCTTCGGAGTAGCGGCAAGAACGATCGTGTCAAAATCTTTGAGCACGATGACTAGTCCTAGACCGGGGCATTTGCCGCTTAAGTCGGCGGCTTCTGATTGAGCAGTTTCGGTACTGATTTGGACGATGGCGTTGTTCATGAACATTGCGGTTTCAGCCAACACCACATGATCATGGATCACGATTCCTGCTGGCACTGCGACGAGCCAGCGCCGAGAGAAGCGATGAAAACGCTGGGGTAGCACGACCGCTAGCGCGATGGCAATCGCAGCAGTGATGGCGCCGGCAACCCAAATTTCACTCGCGAGCAGATTCACTGCTACGAAACAAAACGAGAGCCACACCAGCCAACTAAGAACTTGCACGATCAATAAAGCGGGCGGACAACGCAACAGATAGCGACGCTCATCGCCGTATGCGGCGAGCTGAACAAACGAATTGCCGACTTCGCCACTCATCGCTAACAAACTTGCAAGTATCGAAATCGCCAATGCAACCGCAACACCGCTTGACATACCGCTAAAAACCGCGACTGCACCAACGATGATCGAAAGTGTGGGCAGGGACAATCGAATTGCAGTCAAGGTCGAACTTGACGGCACCAGCGTGCTTAACAAGGCAACGGCCCACAACACCCAAATTCCGATAGTTGAAGAAATTCCAGTGAGTGAGGACATTTGTTGCAACGAACTAGTGAGTAGTGGAACCACCAAACCAGTTGCGACAACGCTCACCCGACTGGCCCAGATGAGGGCCACCGTGAGGTTGTCGGCTTGTTTCTTATCCATTCCTCAAGCGTTGCCGATAGATCATGCCTTCGTGCAATTTGGAGGATATGTGTTGACATTTTTTTCAAGATTCATTGAGGCGGTTGCTCCAATTGTGTGGACAGAGCGTGACCCTGCTACGAAAGTGGTGTGGATGG
Organism: Ilumatobacteraceae bacterium; assembly: GCA_044355095.1. GTDB lineage: Bacteria > Actinomycetota > Acidimicrobiia > Acidimicrobiales > Ilumatobacteraceae > Casp-actino8. The sequence goes on along the minus strand of JBIKYT010000025.1, from coordinate 23,411 downwards.
CGGCGAAACAGTGCAAACATCATCGATGCAAAAGCATCTCTTAGGCGGAGTCGCTACCGGAATCGGCAGCCTTCCTCACCGTGATGCTCGTGAAGCCGCCGAGTTTGCATTTTTTGCCACTCCCGAATTGCCGTGCATCCCAAGTTTGCCGCGCCGTTCGCCGGCTGAAGCCATGATTGCTCAAGCAGTGGTCGGCATTCGCGGAATCAGTATCGGTCAATACGGATCGTTGATGGTCAACGTTGAACGCATTGATCCTTTGGCTGAAGTGAAAACTGATCTTGATCATGACGCCTTTGTTGGGTTGCGCACATTTCTTGAATTTGCTCAGGGTTACACCGGCCCCGTGAAGTGGCAGTTCACAGGGCCAGTCACTTTGGGTCTCGCTCTCATTCGTGCTGGTGTTCCGATGCACACCGCATTTGAAGTGGCAGTGCGCACAGTTCGCACCCATGTCCGCAATATTTACGATGCTGTTGAATCTGCACTGCCATCAAGTGCGCAAGTGGTTTTCATTGACGAGCCCGAAATGGCTGACCTGATGGAAGATTCATTTCCGATTGCTCCCGACACGGCGATTGATTTGATGTCAGGGGCCTTGGCTGCAGTCGAGCGCGAAGGTTTAGTTGGTTTGCATTGTTGCTCCGATGCCGATGGTGCATCTTTGTTGGCGTCTGGCCCGGCAATCTTGAGCGTTCCCGTGAACGACAATCTGAAGAATTACGCTGGCGTCCTAGCCAAGTTCTTAGAAAATGGCGGAGTCGTGGCTTGGGGTGCGGTCGCGACTGATGGACCGCTGATGCCCAATGCCGATCGATCATGGAAGAAACTTGCCGCCTTGTGGTGTGAATTGGTGCAAGGCGGTTGCGATGCCCAGAAACTGCGTCAACAGTCACTCATCACCCCGGCTTGCGGTTTGGCGATGCACTCCGAAGATTCGGCGGCGCAAATTTTCACGCAAGTTCTCGACATTGGCGAACGTGTACGCACTCAGGCATTGGCCACGCGTCTCAACGTTGGTGCGTGAAGCAGAGTTTCACCCCCGAACTAGAGTGTGGGCGTGAGTTTGAGTGCTGCTGACCGTCATGCTGAGTTACGTGCTCTCATTGCGTATCACCGTGAGCGCTATTACCACGATGATTCACCCGAAATCAGTGATGCCGAATATGACGAGTTAGATCGCGAGATCCACGAACTCGAATTTGCGTATCCCGAACTTCAAAGTTCTGACTCACCAACGCAAACAGTCGGGGCCGAGATTGCTGAAACTTTCTCGACGGTTGAACATCGTGTCCCGATGACGAGCCTTGATAATGCCATGGATAGCAGTGAGCTTTTGGCGTGGGGTGAACGTGCGGCGAAAGGTTTGTCGGACGAAGCGGTCGTTCAATACGCCTGCGAATTGAAGATTGATGGTCTGGCGCTCAGTTTGCGTTATGAAAATGGCGTATTGGTACAAGCGGCCACTCGTGGTGATGGTCGTTTCGGTGAAGATGTCACCGCCAATGTTCTGACGATTGATGTAGTGCCAAAGACATTGGTATCAAAATCCAAAGTGAGTATTCCGTCAGTACTAGAAGTACGTGGCGAGGTGTATTTGCCCATTGATGCCTTTGAAAAACTCAAGGCCGCCAAAGAAGCAGAAAATGTTGTCCGCATTGCCGCCGGCAAAAAGCCCGATTCGGTTCCGGTAAATCCACGTAACGCTGGTTCGGGAAGTTTGCGACAAAAAGATGCGAGCGTGACTGCGGGTCGTGGTTTGGCATTTTGGTCGTATCAATTAGGTGAAGTCATTGGTGGACCCGAGTTCACATCGCATCATGCGACCCTGGACTTCTTAAAGGATTTGGGATTCCCAGTCAATCCCAATATCGCTCTCGTGAATTCAATGGATGAAGTCACGGCGTACTGTGAGAAGTTTCAAAACGAACGTCATGATCTGCCATATGAAATCGACGGTGTCGTCGTCAAAGTTGATGACCTGGCGCAACGTGAATTATTGGGTTTCACAGCCCGAGCACCGCGTTGGGCGATCGCGTTTAAGTTTCCTCCTGAAGAACGTACGACGTTGCTCAAGGACATCCAGATTTCGGTAGGTCGCACGGGACGCGTCACGCCATTCGCCGTTCTTGAATCGGTGTTTGTTGGTGGTTCTAACGTTGCAATGGCAACACTGCATAACGAAGACCAAGTACGCCTGAAAGATGTTCGACCTGGCGACACGGTCACAGTTCGCAAAGCGGGTGATGTCATTCCCGAAGTCGTCGGACCAGTGTTGTCATTACGACCCAAAGATTCGCAACCATGGGTATTTCCGTCGGTGTGTTCATGTCCGATGAAAGGTGAACTCACTCGTCCCGATGGCGAAGTGAACATGCGTTGCATTGAACCGAATTGTCCGCAGCAACGCGATCAACGAATCATTTATTTCGTGTCCCGCGGAGCAATGGATATTGATGGCTTTGGTGAACAGACAGTGATACAGCTGTCTGATGTTGGAATTTTGAGCGATGCGGGCGATATCTATTCGTTGACCGTCGAACAACTACTCACGCTTGAAGGCTTCGCGCAAAAAGGTGCCGAGAAACTCATTGTGGCTATTGACGCATCAAAAACTCGACCACTACCGAAACTCTTGACAGCGCTCGGTATCAAACATCTAGGTCCATCTGCTTCAGAAGCGTTAGCAATTGCCTTTGGCAATTTAGATGACATCGTGAATGCGACCGAAGATGATTTAGCAACTGTTGATGGCGTCGGGGGAGTGATCGCGAGGTCTCTGATCTCGTGGTACTCGCGCGCTGACAACAAAGTCCTCATTGAAAAGTTGCGCGCCGCCGGAGTTGAGTTCGGCAATGTGGAAGTTTCACGTTTGCCACAAAATCTGGTGGGTAAGAACATTGTTGTCACCGGAACGTTGGTGGATTTTGATCGTGACGGAGCCGAACGGGCCATCAAAGACCGCGGTGGTAAAAGTCCGGGTTCGGTGTCAAAGAAAACCTTTGCTCTTGTTGTCGGCGCAGAAGCTGGCGCCAGCAAATTGACTAAGGCTCAAGAACTAGGTGTGCCGGTTCTGACCGAAGAACAATTCAAAATCGTTTTAGAAACCGGCGAACTTCCGGCCTAACTACAAAACTTCAAAGGACCATTCAAAACTACGTGCCGCCTGGCGACCGTCTTCGATCCTCCAAAAGATGCACTTCACTTTGTGAACGCCGACCGAGTACTTCTCAATGACCGCACCGGCGGTGGGTTCAAAACGAATGAGCGAGTTTCCTTGGTCGTAAATTGCGGTTGGCGGTAATTCAAATTGTTGACCAGGTTTGGCGACAACGGGAACAAAATCTTCAAGGCGGGTCGTTGGAATTTCGATGCCATCTAGAACGAGTACTGCTTCGTAACCATCTTGCAAGTTGACGCTGATTTCGGTCTGGGACAGAACTTGGCGATCGTTCGGGGCCGGAGAGATATCAATGATTTCGTCGGGGTATCCCAAGGCGTCGCGACCGGTCGTCGCTGAATTGAATCCGAAGATCACAAATGCCACTCCGACAAGAATGCCGAGGCTGACGAGTACTGACTCGAGTTTGATCTGACGACGCTTCGTTGGCTTCATTTCGGGGGCTTGGTCGAGAGTCACATCGCTATTCTCACCGCTAGAGCAGGCTTTTTGCACTTTGTGCTCTTGCCGATGGTCACACATTCGCAACAAAACGCTAGTTTCAGAGCGATGTCAGTCTTCGAAAACCATGATCCCGACTCTTTGATCGGCACCGTCGTTGACGGCCGTTTTGAGATCGAAAGCGAACAATCTCGTTCGTCGTTGTCCACCTTGTTTGTTGCGCTTGACCAGCGTTCGGATGCGTCGGTGATTCTGCGACTCTTTTCGGCTGAGGCCACGATCGAGCACGGCGCCGAAATTCTTGAGCAGGCCGCGATCGCTTTTGAAATGTCGCACCCCAATGTCTTGCGCTTGACCAGCTTCGGGCGCGCGACAATCCGTGGTGTTGAGCGTGCCTATGTCGTGCACGAGCGTCTGACGGGTGGATCGTTGCAAGACATGATTGACCGCAGTCGTTTGCTGACGCCGAGCCAAGCCCTGGTGGTGGGCCTTGAAGTCTGTCGGGCCCTTGACTATGCACATAAGCGGGGCATGTCGCACCATGATCTTCGGCCGTCCTCGATTGTGTTTGGCGAAGACCGCAAGGTACGCGTGGCCGATATTGGTGTCGCTTCAGTCATCGCCGAAAAAGCATGGACCGACGTCACCACGGTTTCGCAGGAGCGGGCTCGTTATTGTGCCCCCGAGCAAGCGCAGGGTGAACCATTTGACGAGAAGGCCGATGTGTATGCGTTGGCATTGATTTTGGTTGAGGCCGTCACCGGAACCGTACCGTTCTTGACTGATTCGGTGGTTGGCACCATGTCGGCGCGAGTTGACAAGTTGTTCCCCGTGTCCGCCGACTTAGGTGGCCTGGCAGCAGTGCTCGACAAAGCCGGTCGCTCAGATCCGCTCGAGCGTTCAAGTGCCGCCGAAATGGGTCGCGCACTAGTACAAGCCGGCCCCACCTTGCCGCGACCGACACAGATTCCGATTGTGTCGTCAGCCATTTTTGGCGCGCAAGGTGAAGAAGATCGCACCGGCGATCTGACGAAGCCGCGCGAGTTCAATGAACTGTCGGACGATTCGCAATCATTTGTTGCTTCCAACACTGACACCATGACAATTCGCGATGACGCTGATGCTGTTGTGGCAGCCGGTGTTGGCATCGAAGATAAACCACTCATTGGACGTTGGATTGTTGCTGCAGTCGCGGTGTTGGCACTGATTACGGGTGGTTATTTCTTATTCAGCGCGTTACAGAAAGACTCGTACGCGATTCCCGACTTGATTGGTGTTGATCAAGGTGAGGCCACCAATTTGGTGACTGAATTCAAGTGGGAAATTGTTGTTGTTGAAGAAGCCAACGAAGAACTTCCTGTTGGAGCAGTCATTCGTACTGATCCAGAAACTGGCAAAAAGCTTGAAACCGGCAAAGCCTTGACATTTGTTGTGTCAACCGGACCGCCGCCGGTTCCGCTTCCTGAATTGAACGGTCTTGATGCCGCGACTGCCCTTGCCACATTGACTGATGGCGGCTTGGTGCTTGGTGTTGAAACTCCTGAATACAGCGAAGATGTTCCCGCTGGTGTGATCATCCGTTGGACGATTAGTTCGCAACCTACTTTGGTTGCAGGACAAGAAGTCATTAAGGGCACTGCAGTTGACACGTTTGTGTCGCAGGGTCCGGCACCGCGTGTTGTTCCCGATCTGACCGGCATGTCGATTGAGTCGGCAACAACTGCGCTCACCGATTTGCAGTTGACGATTAATCGTGGTGACGATCAGTTCTCAATTGTTGCTGCTGGTGGAGTTGCAACGCAATCACCCGCTGCTGGTGAGTCGTTGGCCCGCGGAACTGCCGTGACCGTGGCAATTTCAAAGGGACCAGATTTGGTTGCGGTTCCACAACTTGGGACTTTGAAGTTCGACAAAGTTGGTCCGGCGTTAGAAGCAGCCGGTTTTGTACTTGGAACCGTCAGCGGAAATACCAGGGGTTTCCCAATTGCGGTTTTCTCAGCAGGTCAGCCTGTTGCCGTGGGGCAGTTGTTGCCTCGAGGCACGGTGCTTGACGTGTTGTATTACGGCAGCTGATCGACTTTCGTTGAGCATACGACCTTGGCATAGGCTGAGGTCGACAAAATTTGGTTTAAACACATCACTTAAAACTTGAAGGAGTTGTCATGGGAGCACTTGACGGACGCGTTGCAATTATCACTGGAGCAGGTCGTGGACTTGGGCGCGAGCACGCATTGTTGTTCGCTGCTGAAGGCGCCAAGATCGTGGTGAACGACCTCGGTGGCGCCAACGATGGTTCGGGCTCAGACATGACGCCAGCACAGCAGACTGTTGCCGACATCAAGGGCATGGGCGGCGAAGCCATTGTCAACACCGACAACGTTGCCGACTGGGAAGGTTCGAAGCGCATGATCGACAGCGCTATCGAAGCCTTTGGTGATCTTGACATTCTCGTGAACAACGCCGGCATCTTGCGTGACCGCGTGTTGGTCAACATGAGTGAAGCCGAATGGGATTCGGTGATTCAGGTTCACCTCAAGGGTCACTTCGCACCAACTCACCACGCTGCTGCGTACTGGCGTGAACAGGCCAAGGCCGGAATCACCAAGCCGCGCAACTTGGTGCACACCAGCAGCACCTCTGGTTTGTTCTCGAACCCGGGTCAGGCCAACTACGGCGCTGCCAAGTCGGGCATCGCAACCTTCAGCCAAATTTGCGCGAAAGAGTTGTCGCGTTACAACGTGAAGAGCAACGCCATCGCGCCTGCGGCCCGTACTCGCCTCACGATGGCAACCCCAGGTCTTGAAGACGTCATGGCTGCCAAAGATGGCAAGTTCGACGAATGGGATCCCGCAAACGTCAGCCCACTCGTGGCATACCTTGCTTCAGAGTCATGCGAGTTCTCGGGCGAAACCTTCTACGTTCAGGGTGGACAAGTCACTCGTGTTGCTACCTGGGCAATGGCTGAAGAAATCAAGCAGGACGATCGCTGGACAGTGAGTGCACTCGCCAAAGCGATAACTGCACTCGCACCCAAATCCTGAGTCGTGGGCGAGGAAGCTCGCGAAACAACTCCACGTACGCTCAACGTTGATTCAGTAGGCGTTGATGAACTTGGTGTTGTTCCGTGGCCAATTTTGTTACGTCGTTGGCTAGGTCAGCGCGTCCCGATTGGGCGACATTGGGCTGTTTTGATTGTTGTTCTGTCAGCGTTATTTACCGTTGGCTTTACGATCACCATTTTGGTGGTGTCGCTAGGTGACATTGCTGATGAATTCAATTCGAGCGTTTCAGTAGTTGCCTGGAGTATCACGGGGCCAATGTTGGCGTTCGGTGTTGTGGGGCCGGCCTACGGCAAAGCGGGCGACTTGTGGGGACATAAACGCATCTTCGTCTATGGCTTGTTGGGTGCCGGAATCTTTGCAGCGTTAACAGCGGTGGCTTGGGATGCGCCGAGCATGATCGCGTTTCGCATTTTGTCGGCCTCGGCTGGCGCGGCAACAGGCCCAGCGACGATGGCGTACATCAACCGTTTATTCCCGCCTGATCAACGGGTTCGTCCGTTGAGTTATTGGAGTTTTGTTAATGCGGGCGCACCAGTGCTTGGCGTTGTCGCTGGAGCACCGCTGGTTGAAGCTTTTGGCTGGCGAGTGATTTTTGCGTTCCAGGCACCGCTGTGCATCATTGGTGTGTTTGTTGCGGTGTGGTTGTTGCCCGACACTGAACGTAAGAAAGACGTGCACTTCGATGTTGCGGGTTCGGTCACCTTGGGTGCTGGTGCGTCAATGATGTTGGCTGGTGTGAACCAAGGTCCGAAGTGGGGTTGGGGTAGTCCGTACACCATTGGGTTGTTGGTGGCGGCAACTTGGTCATTGGTGTTGTTTATACGTATTGAAAAACGCGTGAGCGATCCATTGTTGCCGTTGCATTGGTTGAAGACCCGCAACGTTGCATACCCAGTGATGTCGCAAACGTTGGCGAACTTCGCGTACATGGGCGGCTTTTTGATGGCTCCACAAGTTCTGGAAGAGATTTTGCGTTATGACAACAGCAAGATTTCGCTTGTGGTGATTGCGCGACCACTCACATTTGCTGTGATCGCTCCGCTTGCGAGTTTGATCACGATTCGTATTGGTGAGCGCGCGATGGGAATGGCCGGCAGTTTGTGCGTGGTCGCATCAATGTTGTCGTTTGCATTGGTCGGACCCGGAACAGGATTGATGTTGATGTTGTTTGCACTCGGCATGTCGGGCGCCGGCATTGGTATGGCGAGTCCAGCGATGACGTCCCTGGTCGCGAATGCGGTGAATGAAGACGATTTGGGTGTCGCCGGTGCAATGCAACAATTGATGACGCAAATGGGAGCGGTGTTTGGATCTGTCGTCATGGCGACAGTTCAACAAGGTGTTGGTGGTGGAGATCCGACACCGGCTTCGTATCAAGCCGCGTTCTATGTTGCAGCCGGAGTTGCGTGCGTCGCCGTGTTTACTGCGTCCCGCGTCCGCTCAACCCCCCGAACATAGTCACATTTCATTGTGCTTCTGGTGCAGAATTGTTGCGAAATACGCAACGATTCTGCACCTGAAGCACGAGGGATTATTCGGTGATGGCCTTGATTTCGTCGGCGACCTTGGCGGTGATGTCGCTCTGAGGAATGGCGGTCTGCATGGCCATCATCTTCATCATGTCGCCAGTGACCTTGATCTTGCCACCCATGAAAGCCTGCATCGCTGCGGCCTGATCATTGAGTCCGAAAATCTGACGAGCAGTTGCCCAGTCGGTGGTCACAACAGCATCAGGATTTTCGAGTTCGCCGAGTTCAACTTCCATCTCACCTGACGAGGTGTCCATGTAGCTCTTCACGGTGCCGTCACCAAAAGGAACGTCGGTGATGACCTGATTGATCCGGATCACTGCGGTGATCTTGGGGGCTTGACCTTGGTACTTGGCACGGATGCCCTTAGCGGCATCCATCCATTCATCGGAAAGAAAAGGAAATGTCATGTCCGAGACAATAGTCCCGCCACTGCTTTACGGTCGTAGCGTGATCGCACTTGTCGAGACTTCGTCGAGGAAAGCGTCGTCTATCTGCACGGCCGTGCCCGAACCCTTGGGTAAGCGCACGTGACCGTTCTCTAGCCGAATGGGGTCGGTCACGATGTCTTTCTTCCAGAAGCGTTCCGATGCCGAAACATCGCCTGTAACGGTGAAATTCGGCAGTCCGGCAAGTGCCAGGTTCATGGCGCGACCGATGCCAGTTTCGAGCATGCCACCACACCACACCGGAATTCCGCGCTCGCGACACACATCGTGAATGCGTACCGCCTCAAGATAGCCACCGACGCGACCGGCCTTGATATTGATGATTGAACAAGCGCCTCGTTCAATGGCATCGACCGCAGCGAGCGACGACACGATTGATTCGTCAAGGCAGATCGGTGTGCCGACTTGTTTCGCGATGAGTGCATGACCCGTCACATCATCTTCGGGGAGAGGTTGTTCGATGAGCAACAAATTGAATGGATCAAGTTGTGCAAGCAATGGTCCGTCGTTGCGGGTGTATGCAGTGTTGGCATCAACTTGCAATGGAATGTGATCACCAAAGGTTTGGCGAATGATACGAACGGGTTCAATATCCCAACCTGGTTCAATCTTGAGTTTGATGCGGACGTAGCCCTCATCGAGATATCCGCCGACAGTTTTCACGAGTTCATCAATTGAGTTGGCGATGCCAACTGAAACCCCCGAAGGAACCAGTTCGTTGATCGAACCCAAGTGACTGGCGAGTGAAACATCGTTCGCGCGAAGTTGAGCATCAAGCACTGCCGCTTCAAGTGCAGCCTTGGCCATGCGGTGATCTTTGACTGGTTCAAGAATATGGGCCACGTCGTGAGCCGACATGCGACCACCATTGAAGGCAAACAAGCGTGGAATGAGGTGATGAATCATCACATGTTGCGAGCCTTCAACGTATTCGCTCGAGTACAGCGGATCGTTGCCCGAAACACACTCACCCCAACCCGCATGTGAATCGGTTTCAACACGAACGAGCAAAATGTCGCGAGCGTTCTCGGTGCCAAAAGATGTGCGAAATGGGGTGACGAGAGGCAACGAGATGCGACGCAATTCGATGGCTCGAATGTTGATTGGTTGAAGATTGTCGATCATTGATGGCCCTTCGTGGAGTTTCGAGGCGTCAGTACATACGATCCATCTTTTGTGAAGCCAGTGACTTCATGCGTTTGGAAGGCTCGTGAAAGTTGCTCACGCATATTTAACCGCCACGCGCGGGCAGATGCTTGGTCAGAGCGACGTAATTGCACAATGTCCTCGGGTGTTTCCAGAACAATTGAGTCGGTTTCATTTCCGCGAACCCGTTCGGTGCGAATATCCCATCGAGCGAGTAAACGATCGGTTTCATCGTCACCGTTGATCTCGTCATGAAGCGGTCCGTAAAAGTTGATATGAAACTCGACGGCGTTTGCACCGAGGCGTTCAATGTTGAACCAGGCATTGCGTCGCACCAGTGGGTCGAATGTCCACGTAATCGCGGCGAGTCCAGCGTCAAGGGCCCACTGCTTTTGATGATTCTTCATTGCGGTGCCAAGACCAGAGTTCTGCAACGTGGGCAGGACTCCAGTGATGTGTGAATGTAAACACCAATCACCGCGGTGTTGAGCCAACATGCCAAATGAGCAGGCAACCATTTCTTCACCAGAAGCTGTTGAGGTGAATGCTCCCGACACATAGCCACCTGCGTGTGACAACGCCATCAAGAAGTCAGCACTGACCATGTTGCCGGTACCTGGTCCCCACACCAAGTCGGTGCAGGCTTGGAGTTGTTGCATCTCATTGAGATGATGCAACACTCTGATTGAGTAATCAGGCTTCATGAGAGTGTTTGTATGCGAGTCGTACAGCCAAAGCTTCGTGGGCAAGCGGTGACGTGTCCTCCATGAATTCAGAGCGATACGTTTCGTCAGTTGCAAGAACCACGGTGAAGTACATGCCAATGAATGCGCCCAAGAATCCGGCGACACGCAACAGTGATTCGGTCACGACAAGATCGCGACCGCTCAGGGTCCATGTGAAAAACACATGCGACTTCTCGGTCATCATCCATGCCGACTGAGTGTCGAGCGAGATCGCTAGAAATCCAAAAAGCGTGAAGAAAAGTGTGAGCACAACGGCGACGAAAGTGATCTGCACCGATTGATTGAACGTAGTGACGAGCGCAAGGTCAATTTTTTCACTTGTTGATAGTTCTTCTGGTGGCGTGCCCTCTGCGGGTACAGGCAATCCTTCGGCTGGAGTTCCGACAATGATGTGCTTGACTTCATCCCACGAAGAAAACTTTGACAGTCCCGATATTGACTGGGGGACTCGCGAAAGAACAAAAACGGCACCCAAGGCAAAGAAAATGCCGACCCCAAGTAAATAGGGCAGACCAGTGAGTTGTCCGGCGACTTGCCACACCTCAGCGTTGATGAAAAGGAAGGTGGTGAAGAGTAAGAGCAGTGGCAACGCACGAACTAAAAGACGCCCGAGCATCGCCGCTTGCGAAAGCGAGTTACGTAACGCCCACGCCAGCAAGTGGCCCAAAGCAAAACTTGACGAAACATAGATGATGCCCAAAATGGCGAGTCCTTCAATTGAGGCTTGGAACGAGTCACCCCATTGTTGAAAGATTGCGCTCGGGATCGCCGGCCCGATCACAAAGGCAACTAACTCGGGCTTGCCGATCTCTTTGGGGATTGCGAGGAAGGGTCGTTGCAAAACCAAGTTGGTCAACGACCAACCCAGGACAAGGCTCGCAATGGTGATGCCAGCCGCAACGAGATTTCGGCCGAGGGACCATTCGGCCAAATTCAGTGCATTGAGCCCGCCGGCCAAATAGGCCACGATGAGAAAGGGCAGGGCTCTCGTCCAAATATCGGTTCGGGCCGAGTAGTTGGTGATGAAGTGGGGGACCCCGCGGCTGATGAACCACTTCTCAATTTCTTTGTGCTGAACGCGGTCCATGCTGTGAGCCTAGAGGGTGACGAGAAACCGCCCTGTGACGACAGTTTTGAACGAAATGTCAAATGCATTCGTCAGGAAAGGGCGCGAGCGACCAACATGATGGGTACCTATGGCACGCATTCTCGTTTCCGAAGAAATTGCCGACGGTGGCCTTGACCGCCTGCGGGCAGCTGGACACACCGTCGACGTACAACTCGACCTCACCCCAGAGACGCTTCCAGCGGCTCTGAAAGGCGCTCACGCCCTGATTATTCGCTCAGCAACCCAGGTGACAGCTGAAGCTCTGGAGTTCGCTGATGAGCTCATCGTGGTTGGTCGCGCCGGAATCGGCCTCGACAACGTTGATGTTGAGGCCGCGACCCGACGCGGCGTCATGGTGGTCAACGCTCCACAAAGCAACATCGTGTCAGCGGCCGAGCACACCATGGCTTTGCTCATGGCTTGCGCGCGAAACGTTCCTCAAGCTCATGCCGCCCTCAAGGCAGGTCGTTGGGAACGTAGCAAGTGGGAAGGCGTCGAACTCGCCGACAAGACCCTCGGAGTCATCGGCCTTGGTCGCATCGGCAAGTTGGTCGCGCAGCGCGCATTGGCGTTTGGGATGCGCCTCGTTGCATACGACCCATTCGTCTCTGAAGAACGTGCGCGTCAAATGAATGTTGAAATGATGAGCCTCAATGACGTCATCGCTCAAAGTGATTTCATTACGGTGCACTTGCCCAAGACCAAAGAAACGAAAGGCATCATCGGACGCGAGATTTTGGCCAAGGCCAAGCCCGACTTGCGCGTGATCAACGTTGCACGCGGTGGCATCGTTGACGAAGCTGCCCTTGCAGAGGCAGTTGCCTCGGGACAAATCGCTGGCGCTGCACTTGACGTCTTTGATGTTGAGCCGTGCACCGACAGCCCGCTGTTTGCTCTTGACAACATCGTTGTCACACCACACCTCGGTGCGAGTACTCGCGAAGCTCAAGATAAGGCTGGCGACACCATCGCCGACATGGTGAAATTGGCACTTGCCGGAGACTTCGTTCCATTCGCTGTGAACGTGTCGGCTGCCGAAGCCAACGAAACTCTTCGTCCGTACTTGCCGCTTGCTGAGCGTTTGGGCGGATTGTTCGCATCGCTCGTTGGCCAATTGCCGAAGCAACTCGAAATCACTGCTGAAGGCGAAATTGGTCAATACGACAATCGCATTTTGACGCTTAGTGTTTTGAAGGGCTTCTTTGGTTCGATTAGTGACGAGCCCGTTTCGTATGTGAACGCTCCGCAGATGGCCAAGAACGCCGGAATTGAAATTCGCGAAACATCGTCACGCGATTCGCGCAACTTCGTCAACCTCATCACGTTGCGTAGTGATGGCCACAGCATCTCGGCCACATTGACTGGTCGCAATGGTGAACCGCGTTTGGTCATGATCGACGATCACGCAACTGATGTACCGCCAGCCGAAAACATGTTGGTCGTTCGTAACGACGACCGTCCTGGTGTGATCGGTGTTGTTGGAACCGTGTTGGGTAATGCTGGAGTCAACATCAACGACATGGGCGTGGGTCGTAGTTCGGTGGCGGGTTCGGCGTTAATGGTCATTGCATCATCGGGCCCGGCACCAGATGAAGTTCTGGCTGCGCTACGTGCCGCACCTGGCATTACCAGCGTTCACGTATTGACAGCCTGAGAAATCTCATCACGCGTTGCGATCGCGACATTGCGCGCAGCGTGTGCGAAATCGTCACCACTTGACGCGTACAAGATTGCACGCGATGAGTTGATCATCATTCCGGTGCCATGAGCCGTTGCACCAGCATTGACGGTGGCGACAACATCGCCGCCTTGTGCTCCGATGCCGGGTACTAACAACGGCATGTCGCCAACGATGCCGCGCACCGAGGCAAGTTCGGCGGGATACGTCGCGCCAACAACCAGCGCGACTTCGCCCATCTTGCTCCACTGATCGGCCGCCATGTGAGCGACGTGTTGATACATCGGTCGACCATCGGTGGTGAGCATCTGTAAATCGCCACTGCCCGGATTCGACGTACGACATAAAACGATGACGCCTTTTCCGGTGTGCGCCAAGAACGGCTCAAGCGAATCGGTGCCCAGATACGGGTTGACGGTGACTGCATCTGCGCCGTAACGCACAAAAGCTTCGTGGGCATAACGTTCGGCAGTTGGTCCGATGTCGCCACGTTTGGCATCAAGAATCAACACCACCTGCGGATGATTGGTTCGAATGTGCTCGCAGAGTTTCTCTAATTGCGCTTCGGCACCTATGGCCGCAAAGTAGGCAATCTGCGGTTTGAAGGCGCACGCGAGATCGGCGGTGGCATCAGTAATGTCAGCACAGAAACGAAAGATTGCATCAGGACCTTGGAGATGCGCAGGAATCTTGGCAGGGTCGGGATCAAGTCCGACACAGAGCATTGAGCCACTAGTAGCCCACGCGCGATTCAGTTTGTCGTGGAAGCCCACGAAGCAGGCTCAGCCCTCAACCGTGATGGCGGCAGTGGGGCACAAGTCGGCAGCCTGCTCGACTTTTTCGCGCAACTCTTCGCCCGGATTTTCGATGAGTACATAGAGGTAACCGTCACTACGAACTTCAAAAACCTCGGGGCATACCTGCATGCATGAACCGGTCGATGCACAAATATCAAAATCGACTGAAACCTTCATGATGTTGTCTCCCTACTTGTCAAACCTGTTGAGTTCTTACTGAATCTAACCCTAGTGCGCGGTGGTCAAAGTGTGGCGTTCGTGAGCCGACAGGACGGCTCGCAACGAGGCCGTCACGGTGTTTTCATCGGTGCCGACGCCCCACAACACATCGCCGTTGCCGTTAATGGTTTCAACGTAAGCGACGGCTTTGGCCTCGGATCCCTTGCCAATGGCGTGCTCGGTGTAGTCGACCACGTCAAGGTTGGCATCGAGTCCGGTGCGCATGGCAGCCACGAACGCGTCGATGGGTCCGTTGCCCTCGCCGCTGATGGTTTGGTGCTTGCCGTCAATGACCAGCTGTGCGGTGATCGTGGTTCGACCACCACCGCTTGACACACTGCGCATCTCGTGGCTTTCAAGAACGAACCTTGGCGACTCGGTGAGGTATTCGCCTTGGAAGGCAGTCCACATGGTGACGGGACTGATTTCGGTTCCGAGATCTTCAGTCATGTGCTGAATGTTCTTCGAGAACTCAATTTGCAAACGGCGTGGCAAATCAAAACCGTGTTCAGACTTCATCACGTACGCGACGCCACCTTTGCCGCTTTGACTGTTGACACGAATCACTGCTTCGTATGTGCGACCAAGGTGCTTGGGATCAAGTGGTAAATACGGAACACCCCAGGTGTCGTAACCTTCGCCGAGTTTTTCAAGACCCTTCTTGATGGCATCTTGGTGACTTCCGCTGAATGCTGTGTAGACCAAGTCGCCCACGTATGGGTGGCGCGGGTGCACGGGCAAACGATTGCAGTATTCAGCAGTGCGGCGCAATGCGTCGATGTCGGTGATATCAAGTTCGGGGTCGACACCATTGACAAACAAGTTGAGTGCCAAGTTGATGATGTCGACGTTGCCGGTGCGCTCGCCATTGCCAAACAATGTTCCTTCAACGCGATCGGCGCCGGCCATCACGCCAAATTCAGCAGCAGCAACACCGCAACCTCGGTCGTTGTGTGGGTGCAAGCTGATAATCACGCTGTCACGATTCTTGATTGTGCGACAGAACCACTCAATGACATCGCCATAAACGTTGGGGCTATAGCACTCAACTGTTGCGGGCAAATTGAGAATCAAAGGATTTTCTGGAGTCGGCGCAATGACATCCATAACTGCTTCACACACTTCAATTGCGTACTCGGGTTCGGTGAGCGTGAAACTCTCGGGGGAGTATTCGTATCGCACGATTGTTCCGGGCAAGGTGCTTTCCATTGACTTGCACTTCTCGGCAGCATGAACCGCGATCGCTTTGATGCCAGGCTTGTCAAGGTTGAACACAACATCGCGCTGCAATGGATTCGTCGAGTTGTAGAAGTGCACAATCGCTTGCTTGATGCCGCGTAACGATTCGTAAGTACGTTCAATGAGTTCATCGCGACTTTGTACGAGCACTTGAATCGTCACGTTGTCGGGAACCAAGTTCTCTTCAACGAGTTGGCGAACGAAATCAAAGTCGGGCTGGCTGGCTGACGGGAAGCCCACTTCAATTTCGGTGAAACCGATCTTGCAGAGTTCTTCGAACATACGGCGCTTGCGTTCGGGGTCCATGGGGTCGATGAGGGCCTGATTGCCGTCACGTAAGTCAACTGAACACCACAACGGGGCTTTGTCGATCATCTTGTTGGGCCACGTACGGTCGGTGAGCACCAACGGAATGAACGGCTTGTACTTGTCGAACGCCATGCGGTTTTTGCCGCCATTGACGAACTGTGCTGAGTTCTTGATGTTCATGTTGTACTCCCGTTGTACGAACTTGGGTTGTGAGTTGGGTTGGCGGACTGGATCTAGAGCGAATGTGGGAAATGAAAAAACCCCGGCGCTGGTGCGCACGGGGCTTTGGCGAACGCGTTATGGGGCGCTCGCCCTAACTAAGAAGGAGTCCGATCAACTTGGTCACGGATCTGACGCTACCGAACCAATGGCAGGGCGCGCAACGGTAAAGGGCGTAAAGCAGTCGAAGAAGGTGAGAGTAGAATTGGGTGTATGGATGAAGTCGCCGATCAAATCGAGACTGAGACGCCTCGTTTAGTGCGGGTGGCGACGAAATCAACGCTTCACGAACAGTCAGACGACCTTGCGTATTGGCTTGGTGTACCGATGTCAGAACGGGTGGCGGCAGTTGAGATTCTCAGACAACGGGTGTTTGGGGGTGTCCATGGAGCTCGACAAGGACTTCAGCGAGTTTGTCGCGTTATTCATCGATCATGACGTTCAGTTCCTGATCGTTGGGGGATACGCCTTGGCCGCTCACGGATTACCGCGCGCGACCGGGGACCTTGACGCGTGGGTTCGAGTCAGCGAAGCAAATTCGGTCAAAATTTTCGCAGCGTTGAGGGAATTCGGATTTGGTGATGTTGGGGTCAGTGCTTCGGATTTTGACCACGAGGATTCGGTCGTACAACTCGGCTTTCCGCCCTACCGCATTGACATTTTGACCTCAGTCGATGGAATCGATTTTGATGGCGCATGGGATCGTCGCATACTCGTTGAAGTGGACAATCTGGCCGTGCCTTTCATTAGCCGCGACGACTTGATTGCCAACAAAAAAGCGGCTGGACGACCGCAAGACATTGCCGACGTTCAGCGGTTAACCCAGTAAATCTGGGGCGCGCATCGACATCGCAATAGGTTTCGAGGCATTTGTACTCAGCCGAGCCCCGAGACGGGCTCTGAGTGGGCAATCAGACGGAACTGCGAGTGAGTTCTGATCAGTCAGCGTTGACAGACTCAGTCAACGAAGCCAATTCGGCATCGAGGAGAGCTGCTTCGACTTCGGCGATGACTGCACGCCAGTCGTATCCAACACCTTTGCCCGGGTAGGTCTGTTCGGGTGACATATTGACGGTACTAACCGTGTTCAAACTCTGTTGAGTGAAAGGGGTCGAGTAAATACTCATTGGTCGGACCTCCCGGTAGTTGTCGTTGTCAGGTGTTGGGTGATTATCACTTCGCTGTTGGACCGCAAGTAAACGGACTGCGGAAACCTAACGAGATTTCACCCCCATGTCTATCCATTTGGGCAAATTTTTAGTCAATGTGACATGCGCTACACTTGGCGAAGATTCCCCAGCGTGTCAGGGGTGTTGAATCTGAATTGAGTCACGAAACTCGTGGCGGTTATCGACAAGGAACGAGGTCCCGTCATGGGCGTAGCAGTTGAACTATCAAGCGAGAATTTTGAATCGACAATTACGAGCAATGACCTTGTTCTTGTTGACTTTTGGGCCTCGTGGTGCGGACCATGTCGTCAGTTTGCTCCGGTCTTTGAAGCCGTCGCCGAAAAGAACCCGACGGCCATTTTCGGCAAGGTCGATACCGAAGCTCAGCAAGATTTGGCTGGGGCCTTCGGAATTCAATCAATCCCGACGTTGATGGTTTTCCGTCAAGGCGTCATGTTGTACAACGCCCCGGGCGCTCTGCCGCAGCATGCTCTCGAGGATTTGGTGAGCAAAGCGCTCGAGTTGGATATGGATGAAGTGCGGGCCGAAATCGCTGCGCAAGAACAAGCCAACTCGTAAAAAGTCGCGTTGATAGCAGACCATTATTGCCTGGCAGATCACCTGTCACTACGATAAGAAGTTATAAATGTACTGTGAATATTTCTTCTATTTATAGTGTCTGACCTGCAGTGTTCTTGTAGAGTTCATCTTGCCGCACCCGCCAGCGGCACCAACGACCCGGCCGGCTCGAGCTTCACCGCTCGCCACCGGGTCGTTGATTTTGTCGGCTGATTCTTGTCGGTTGATTTCTGTATATGGTGTCGCATATGTCAAGCACTAGTAGTCACGGTCTTCCATTTGTCGACGCCAGCGAAGTCGGCATGAGTGCCGAACGTTTGGCACGAATCGAAAATCACTTCAAGAGTTATGTTGACGAATCATGGCTTTCTGGGTGGGCGCTCA
Source organism: Ilumatobacteraceae bacterium (assembly GCA_044355095.1). Lineage (GTDB taxonomy): Bacteria > Actinomycetota > Acidimicrobiia > Acidimicrobiales > Ilumatobacteraceae > Casp-actino8. The sequence goes on along the minus strand of JBIKYT010000025.1, from coordinate 5,156 downwards.
CCATTGCCCGAGAAGGAAAAATCGCTTTGTCAGCTTCGTGCGGTTTGGCTGATCGCGAAAACAACAAGCCAATTAGCGATGACACGATTTACCGAATCTTCTCGATGACCAAGCCGATTACTGCAGTGGCCGCGATGATGTTGTGGGAAGAAGGCAAGTTTGAACTTCACGATCATGTCTCAAAGTTCATTCCCGAATTTGGCGAATCAAAAGTTTTCCTTGGTGGCACGTTTTTAAAGCCAATGCTCGGACCACAAACCAGCGCGATGGAAATGTGGCATTTGTTCACGCATACAGCTGGTTTGACGTATGGCTTCATGTATTCGCATCCTGTCGACGAGTTGTATCGACGCGCCGGCATGGAATGGGGTTTCCCGCGCGATCTAGATCTTGCAGGCGTGTGTTCATTGCTCGCACAACAACCACTTTTGTTCCAACCAGGTAGCGAATGGAATTACTCAACATCGATTGATGTTCTTGGACGGGTCGTTGAAGTCATTAGTGGCCAACGTTTGGGCGACTTCTTGCACGATCGGATTTTTGCACCACTTGGCATGAGTGATACTGCGTTCTTCTGTCCTGAAGAAAAAGATGATCGTTTATCGGCGTTGTATCTCGCGCATCCGAAAACGCGTCTCGCAACGCGCGGCGATGCCGCTGATCGTGGAACGAAGAAACTGCCCGCAGCTGATGGTGGCGGTGGTGGTTTAGTGTCGACGATGCCTGACTATGTGCGCTTTGCTGAAATGTTGCGACGTGGTGGCGAATTCAATGGTGTGCGCCTGTTGTCGCCGCGAACCGTGAATTACATGGCCAGCAATCATTTGCCAGGTAACGCTGATCTCACCGAGTTCGGTCGACCTCTCTTCGCTGAAACCGATTATGACGGAGTTGGGTTCGGCCTGGGGATGAGCGTGACGATGGACCCAGTGGCAACGAAGACTGCCGGTTCGGTTGGTGACTTTGGTTGGGGAGGCGCAGCCAGCACCTGGTTCATGGTTGATCCAGTTGAAGACCTCACTTTGACCTTCATGACGCAACTCATGCCATCCAGCACCCATCCATTTAGATCACAGTTGAAACAGATGGTGCATCAGTCGTTGATCGACTGAAGGGTACGATTGAGGCAGAGGTGAGCCCATGTTTCAACCAATGCCCAAAGATGCACGTATTTATGTAGCCGGTCACGGTGGACTCGTCGGAAGCGCGGTCGTCCGTCGACTTCAGGCTGGTGGTTTCACCAACATCCTCACCGCAACTCGGGCGCAACTCGATCTACGCGATCAAGGTGCAGTGAATACGTGGTTTGAGCACAACCGACCCGATTATGTGTTCTTGGTTGCGGGAACCGTTGGCGGCATTTTGGCCAACAGCACTCGGCCAGCCGAATTCATTTACGACAATCTCATGATCCACGGAACAGTTGTCGATGCCAGCCATCGCGTTGGGGTCACCAAATTGTTGTATCTCGGTAGCTCGTGCATCTATCCACGTCATGCAACTCAGCCAATCACCGAAGAACAATTGCTGACGGGTCCACTTGAACCGACGAACGAATGGTATGCAATCGCCAAGATCGCCGGCATCAAGTTGTGCCAGGCGTATCGCCGTCAATACGGAAGCGATTTCATCTCGGCGATGCCGACCAACTTGTACGGACCCGAAGACAACTTCGATTTGTCATCAAGCCATGTGTTGCCAGCACTCATTCGTAAATTTCATGACGCCAAGCAAAGCGGTGGCAAAGCAGTCGAGATTTGGGGAACCGGAAGTCCGATGCGCGAGTTCTTGCATGTCGACGACTTGGCCGATGCATGTGTTTTCTTAATCGAGAATTACAGCGATGATATGCACATCAACGTGGGCACTGGTGTCGACTTGAGTATTCGTGAGTTAGCCGAAAAAGTGCGCGATGTTGTGTATCCAGCCGCCGAACTTCGCTTCGATACCTCGAAGCCCGACGGAACACCACGCAAGGTTTTAGACGTCAGTCGTTTGAACAACCTGGGTTGGTCGCCGAGTTACACGCTCGATAGTGGACTTGCCAGCACCTATCAGTGGTTCTTAGATCAGCAAGATAGTCACACTGCAATGCGCGGTATGAAGCAGTAAGGCCTAGTTGACCTGTCGCGTGTGATTGACCCAATAGGGTTCGCGCAACTTGAACTTTTGTAGTTTTCCTGTTGCTGTACGCGCGAGTTCGTTTCTGAATTCGATGCGCTTCGGACATTTGTAGCCAGCGAGTTTTGTTTTGACGTATGCAATCAGTTCGTCTTCGGTCAGCGTCGATGTCGGATTCTTTACAACGAGAGCCATCACTAACTCGCCCCATTTTTCATCGGGAACGCCAATGACTGCAACCTCGTTGACGTCGGGGTGACCAAAAACAGCATCCTCAACTTCGATAGATGAAACGTTCTCGCCGCCAGAAATGATCACGTCTTTCTTGCGATCGCTAATGGCTAAGTAATGATCGGCATCAATGTCACCGCCATCGCCAGTGTGGAACCATTCGACTCCGCCGGCATCGTCACTTGCAGCATGAATGGCATCAGCGGTGGCTTCAGGTTGATCCCAGTAACCCTGCATGACGACGTTGCCGCGGGCCAGTACTTCGCCTTGATCAGAAATACGCAACTCAACACCGAGTGCTGGCGAACCGGCACGAGAAAGCTTTTGTGCACGTTCGGCCGAAGTGAGTGCATCGAATTCTTCACGAGTGCGATTCATTGTGAGGAAAGGTGAAGTTTCAGTGAGGCCGTACAACTGAATGAATTCCCAACCGAGTTCTGTTTCCATGCGCTCAATAGTTTTTGTTGGTGGCGGTGCACCAGCGACCACCATGCGTACGCGATTGCGACCAGGAATCGGTCCGTCCCAATTGGCTGCCGCATCGAGAACCATATTTACAACTGCTGGCGCACCACACAACATGGTGACGCCGTGCTCTTCAATGCGGCGCAGAATTTCAGCGCCATCAACTTTGCGCAAGATGATGTGGCGACCACCCATGCCAGTGACGGCGTAGACCATGCCCCAACCGTTGCAATGAAATTGCGGAAGCGTGTGCAAATAAACATCGCGATCGTTCACACCCATCTGCCAACCGAAAGTTGCCGAGTTCAACCACAAGTTGCGATGCGTGAGTTGCACGCCTTTCGGACGCGCGGTTGTGCCACTCGTGTAGTTAATGGTCGCGGTCGCATCTTCATCAGGAGTCCAGGGCTTGGGTTCAACACCAAAGCGCATCAGAATCTGGTCGGACTCGGAACCAATGATGAATTTGTGTTCGCACTCAACTGACGCCATTGCCTCTTCAAGTTCGGGGTCGATCAATAACACTCGGGCACCCGAGTGCTTCACGATGTATTTCACTTCTTCGGCGACAAGTCTGAAGTTGACCGGCACCAAAATTCGACCCGACCCCGAGACGCCAAAGAATGCAGTCAAAAGGCGGGCCGAGTTATGCGACACCATCGCAACGCGCTCGCCCACACCAATTCCGAGAGCATCAAGGCCAGCGGCTTGGGCTCGAGCACGTTCGGCGACTTGGCGATAGGTGAGTGCACCCCATGACTCGGCGGGCTGATCAGGCTCGTCTACGACCGCGATGCGATCGGGGTACAGCAACTCGGCACGGCGGATGTGATCAATGATGGTCAAAGGAACACGCATGGTTCAACAGTAGGCATTTTGGTGTGTTTACGCCACAACGAATGCATGCGATCGCCCCATATGGACATGATCGGGGATACCCTGCAATCCAACATGAGTAATTTCGCCCCCCGCAAGGGAGCGCCTCGGAGTCCGCGTCGTCCGCGTGACTCTGCCGGACAAGAAGAAGTTTCCGGCCCCGCGCAACCCTTAACCAGTATCAATGTGCTTCCGCCAGTCGAGACCCCTACGGGTTTCGCCAAGCTTGGAGTTCCTCCCGAAGTCGATGCAGGTCTTGCTGCTGCCGGCTTTGCCAATCCATTCGCGATTCAGATTGAAGCGATCCCTGTTGCGATGCAAGGTCACGACGTGTGTGGCCGCGCCAAGACCGGTTCGGGTAAGACCCTCGCCTTTGGTGTACCGATGTTGTCGCGTATTTCGATGAAGGCCGAACCGATGAAGCCCTTGGGCTTGGTATTGGTGCCGACTCGTGAATTGGCTGTGCAGGTTGCCGAAGTTCTCGAACCGTTGGCACGTCATTCAGGTCGACATGTTTTGGCGGTGTACGGCGGAGCAAGTCGTCACCAGCAAGTTGAACACATGGCTAAGGGCATCGAAATTGTCGTTGCCACACCATTGCGTTTGATCGACTTGTTGAAGTCGGACGAGATTGATTTGTCGGCCGTTGAAGTTGTTGTGCTCGACGAAGCCGACCGTATGGCTGATGATGGCTTTACCCCGCAAGTTGAATGGGTACTGCGTCGTTGCACTGGCCGTAACCAGACAATGTTGTTCTCGGCAACTCTTGATGGAGATGTTGGCCACTTGATTCGCCAGTTCATGACGAATCCGGTTGAAGTCGCGATTGATGAAGCAACCGACACTGTCGGAACAATGCACCACCTGTGGCTCGCTGTTCACCACATGGATAAAGACAAAGTCGTTTCGGCAATCACACGTGGCGCCGGCAAGACCGTGGTGTTCTGCCAGACCAAGCGAGTATGCGATCGTGTGACCGACAACTTGATTGCGCTCGGCATTAATGCTGCGGCGATTCATGGTGACTTGGCTCAGCCAGCTCGTGAAAAGGCGATGCGCCGTTTTGCTGAAGGTTCACTGAGTGTTTTGGTGGCAACCGATGTTGCAGCACGCGGTATTGACATTGACGATATTGCGGCCGTGATTCATTACGAGCCCGCGAAGGACAACAAGGATTACTTGCACCGTTCAGGTCGTACCGCACGTGCCGGTCGTGATGGTTGGGCCGTGACGTTGGTTGAGTACAACCAGCACACTCAAGTGACGATTTTGCAGCGCACGATGCGCATGCCGATCACCAAGTCGATTGAAGTCTTCAGCAATAACCCGAAACTCGCCAACCTCGCCGAATTTCTCTCGTGATTCTGGTGCAAGATTGTTGCGTTTTCCGCAACGATTCTGCACCAGAATCACAAGGTTATTTGGAGAGCCAGGACGGGCGAGTGGTCTCGAAGTTAGCGATT
>JBIKYT010000024.1:0-28044 GCA_044355095.1 Ilumatobacteraceae bacterium | reverse complement strand
CCTGCACCATCGGGGTGTAGCGCAGCTTGGCTAGCGCGCCACGTTCGGGACGTGGAGGCCGGAGGTTCAAATCCTCTCACCCCGACCAGCACACATCCCCCGCTTCGGCGGGGGATGTGCCATTTACTGGCTCATTTCGCTCTACGGTGATCCCGTGGATACTGACCAACTTCAAGATGTCATCGAACGTACATACGGCGACCGCGATCGTGCCCGCGGCGTGCCCTCAACTGTTGCTTGGTTGGCCGAAGAAATCGGCGAGTTGGCTCAAGCCGTGCGCAAAGGAACCAAAGTGCAACAAGAACACGAATTCGGCGATGTGTTGGCGTGGGTAGCCACGCTCGCCAATCAAATGGGCGTCAACTTAACTGCATGCATTGAGCGCTATGCCAATGGATGTCCGCGATGCGCGGCTCTGCCCTGTGCTTGCTGACTGATCTTTAGAGAAACAGTTCAGCAATCTGCACTGCATTCAATGCAGCACCCTTGCGCAAGTTGTCGTTACTCACAAACAACACCAAGCCACGACCGTCTTCAAGTGACAAGTCTTGACGAATACGACCAACAAAGCTCGGGTCTTTGCCCGCTGCTTCAAGTGGTGTCGGCACGTCAGTGAACACAACACCAGGTGCTGACGACAAAAGTTCTTTGGCACGCGCCACCGAAATCGGTCGGTCAAATTCGACGTTGATGCTCAATGAGTGACCGGTATACACCGGAACACGCACGCAAGTTCCCGAAACGCGCAAGTTCGGAATCGCCAAAATTTTGCGACTTTCATTGCGTAATTTCTGTTCTTCGTCGGTCTCGAATGAATCGTCGTCGGTGTACTTGCCGGCGAATGGCAACACGTTGAAAGCGATCGGCTTGGTGAACTTGGTTGGTGTCGGATAGATAACTGCTTCACCGTCGTAGGTCAGTTCACGAGCATTGTCTGAAACTTCACGCGACTGCTTATCGAGTTCGTCAACGCCAGCAAGTCCGCCGCCAGACACTGCTTGATACGTACTCACGATCAAACGATTGAGACCAGCTTCATCGTGCAACACTTTCAACACGGGCATTGCTGCCATCGTGGTGCAGTTGGGATTAGCAATGATGCCTTTAGGCGCATTGCGTATTTCTTCGGGGTTCACTTCGCTGACAACGAGTGGAACTTGCGGGTCCATGCGCCACGCCGACGAGTTGTCGATCACGATCACACCAGCAGCCGCGAAGCGCGGTGCAAGTTCACGTGACGATGTTGCGCCCGACGAAAACAGTGCAATGTCGAGACCCGAGGGATCGGCTGTCGCCGCGTCTTCAACCGTGATTTCGCCACCCTTCCACGGAAGGGTGGTTCCGGCCGAACGGGCCGAAGCGAAGAATCGAATTTCATCAATCGGGAAATTGCGCTCGGCCAACAGAGTGCGCATCACGCTTCCTACTTGACCGGTTGCTCCTACTACTCCTATACGCATAACACGCAAGGCTAACGGGCAGGTCACGCCGCCCGACGGGCAATTAGCCACCAATGGCTGGCATTCACGCCCACAAAAGTGCACTGCGGAATACCTTCAACTCCGCCGATGCGACGGTGATGGCTAAACCACAAAGTGGGGTTCAACAATTCGATGTTCTTGCGAGCAAGGTGATCGAGCACCAACTTAGGGGCCAGGCGATTGGCTTGCCAACCAAGACGGGTTGACCAACGTTGCCGAGCCAACCACGCGCCAATTGTGGGCACGCGCCAGAGGGCTCGCGTAATGACTCCTGCAGGGAACAACAACAAGTCGGCAGCGACCCAAGTGCGATAGTTCAACACCACATATCCGCCTGGCTTCACGACGCGCAGGGCTTCTTCGGTGAGCGCTAATGCGTCAGCGCTTTCGCAGTGCTGCAAGGTGATGTAACTAAACACCATGTCGGTCGATGCATCGGCAAGCGCCAAAGTCTTGCCGTCGGCAACGTGTGATGTTGACAAATGTTCGGGAATACCAAACTTGCCGACTGTTTCGCGACAACGCTCAAGAAACGCTGCATCAAGATCGCAGGCAACTACCGATTTGAAACGCTGAGTAAAGCCCGCAGTCATGCGACCAATGCCGGCACCGATTTCGACGAATGAACGTTGCGCATTTTCCTCAGGCAAGAAACCGAAGTACTGCAGATAGGCGCCAACTTCTTGTTCGCCCGAATTTACAAATTCAGCAAGAGTGAGTTGCTGACCGGTTTCGTTGTTAAAAACCCAGCCAGTGTCGCGTACAACACTGTCGCCGTCACCTTGAGTTTCAGAAGCACGACCGGCCGCATTCCACGGCACATGTTGACGGCGACGAGCGCGAGACACGAATTATTTCCGCTCGGGCAATGGAGCGCTGTATGACTGGCCGCTGTCGAGACCAAATGCAGTGTGCAATGAACGTGCGGCCTTTTCAAGATCGGCGGCAGCAACAACAACCGAAATACGAATAGTTGACGTCGAAATCATTTCAATGTTCACATCGTTGTCAGCAAGGGTGCGGAACATCTTGGCTGCGATGCCAGGACTCGTTTTCATGCCAGCACCGACCAATGAAATCTTGGCGATTAGGTCGTCTTGCGCGATGCCAGCGGCACCAATTTCTTTGGCAACAGACTCGACGATTCCTTGTGCAACCTTCATGTCGGCCTTGGGCACCGTGAAACTGATATCGGTGTTTCCATCAGTTGATGTGTTCTGCACGATCATGTCGACATTCACATTTGACTCGGCAAGTTGTTCAAACAGCGATGCTGAGATGCCGGGACGATCGGGAACTTTACGAACGGTCACTTTGGCTTCGCTGATGTCGGTGACAACACCAGAGATGATGGGATCTTCCATCGATGGCTCCTGACTAGTTACCCAAGTGCCAGGTTCCCAGGTGAAACTGGAACGCACTTGAATCGGGACATTGTGATTACGAGCAAATTCAACTGAACGCAGTGCAAGTACCTTGCTGCCAGCGCCAGCCATTTCGAGCATTTCATCAAAGTTGATGTGTTGCAGTTTGCGAGCCTGCGGAACAATGCGCGGGTCAGCACTAAACACGCCCGTGACATCGGTGTAAATCTCGCAACTGTCGGCGTCAAGCGCTGCTGCAAGAGCAACTGCGGTGGTATCTGATCCACCACGTCCAAGTGTGGTGATTTCTTTGTCGGTGCTGACACCTTGAAAGCCGGCGACAACACACACTTTGCCTTGAGCAAGAGCCTCGCGAACACGATCACCCTTCACCTCAAGAATCTTGGCCTTGGTGTGCACGGTGTCGGTGATGATGCCGACTTGGCTGCCCGTGAAACTGATGGCGTCAATGCCGACTCCGGCCAGAGCCATACACACAAGAGTCATGGAGATGCGCTCGCCCGTGGTGAGCAACATGTCAAGTTCGCGGGCCGGCTGCACTGACGAGACATCGTTGGCGAGTTTGATCAGGTTGTCGGTCGACTTACCCATGGCCGACACCACGACCACAACATCATTGCCATGACGCTTGGTGAAGGCCACATGTTCGGCCACGGCACGGATACGTTCAGGGTCGGCTACTGAAGTGCCTCCGTATTTTTGGACAATGAGTGCCACAAGGGTTTCAGGCTACCTGCCCACGGCCCTCAGTTCAGGTTGTTTACCTAACGATCACCATTCTTGACCTGCAGGGCGGGCCTCTGCCCCGTTAGCCTTCCCCAACTATGGGAACAGCAAAACGTGAACGTAAGAAAATGAACCGCGAGATGGGCCGTCAGGCTCAAGAGACCGCCGCCAAGCGCCAGAAAACCACCAAGACGACGATCCGCATTGTCGGAGCCATTGTCATCATCTTGGCGTTGTTCTTTGGCATCGCCTTCCTCACCAAAGACGACTCGGCCGACACCGCCGCGCCGATCACCACAACTGTTGAGGCGTACGCAAGCACCACAGTTGCCTCTGGCGACGCCTCGACTACCGTGCCTGGCGATACTGCTGCACCAACAGACTTCGCCTACGGAACCACTGAGTGCCCGCCAGCCGAAGGTGCCGCCACACAAACCCAAGAGTTTGGCGATTCATTCGCTCTGTGTATCGACCCCGCCAAGACCTACACCGCAGTCGTGACGACCAACATGGGTACGTACTCAGCAGTACTTGATGCAACGAAGGCTCCTGGCGCTGTCAACAACTTTGTGAGCTTGGCTCGCAACAAGTACTTCGATGGCACCACGTGTCATCGTGCAATCCCTGGCTTCATGATTCAGTGTGGTGACCCCACAGCAACTGGCAACGGCGGACCTGGTTACAAGTTCGCGGATGAATTGCCGGCCTCTGGTGAGTACAAGATTGGCTCGTTGGCCATGGCGAACTCGGGCCCAAATACCAATGGCAGTCAGTTCTTTGTGATCAGCGGAGATGAGGGTGTTACATTGCCGCCGAGTTACACCTTGTTCGGTCAAGTCACTGACGGTCTTGATTCCACAGTTGTTGCACTTGATGCCGCTGGCAATGATGATCCTTCAGCAAACGGCATGCCTCCGCTCAAAGAAATCAAGATCGAATCGATCACCATTACTGAAAGCTAAAACTCTTAGCGTTCAATTCGGTTTTTGATCTGTGTGGTCCGCACAAGTCGCTAATGCTTTAGTCCGTAAAAGCCGAACTCCAGGACCTGATACTGGTCAGGTCCTGGAGCGAGCTTCACACTATGTATCACAGTCAACTTGTCGGAATACCGTGAAACAGGTGTTCCTTATTTGGGGGTAACAGTCACTGCTGCTGACGGTGTACCTGAACCTGCCGAGTTCACCGCCCGCAACTTCACCTTGTACATCTTTCCTTTCACTAATGCTGTTGTTGCATCCGATCGTTTCGTGATCACCACCGGGGAAGTGAAATCCTTAGGACTCAACGCTTTCCAAGTCGTCCCATTATTCGTCGAATACTCATAATTAGTGATGGCCGCACCACCAGTAGACGTCGGAGCCTTGAAAGTAATCGTTGCCTTTGCAACACCAGCAGTCGCCACCAACGCAGTCGGCGCACCAGCAGTCGTACGAGGCTTCACAGACACAGCTACCGACGCCGTACCCGAACCTGCCGAGTTCACTGCTCGCAACTTCACCTGATACGTCGTTCCATTCACTAACGCTGTTGTTGCATCCGAACGAGTCGTGATCACCACCGGGGAAGTGAAATCAATAGGACTCAACGCTTTCCAAGTCGTCCCATTATTCGTCGAATACTCATAATTAGTGATGGCCGCACCACCAGTAGACGTCGGTGCGGTAAAGGCAATGGAAGCTCGAGCGTTGCCAGGTGTCGCCACCAACGCAGTCGGCGCACCAGCAGGTGCGATTGTTGAATCGAATGGCACAGCAAACAAGTCAAGATCTTGGTTGCCACCGGCTACACCACGAATGTTGCTTGCTCCTGAAGTGATCATGACAACACCCTGACCAGTAGTCGGGTCGTAGTCAAGTGCGGCCAATGAACTGTTGGCGTCAGCTGAATCACCATCTGCATTTGACGAAATCAACTGAGTTGTTCCGTTAGCGACGTCGTACAAGAACACGTCTAGCTTGTTGTTGTTGTCAGCCGCCGAGATGAACTCGTCGTTTGATTCGTAAGCAATGAAACTGCAGTCATCGGTGATCCGAGGCGCTGTTGCAGATGTAGCAGCTTGACCTGTGGTGATCTTGCTGATCAAGCTAACCACCGGACTTGCACCGCGGTTATCCCACAAGAAGATTCCTTCTGCAGGCCCAAGGTTGCCTGCCAACAAGTCGACCCCTTGAGTTGACTTGAACGCGATGCACTTGCCATCAGCCGAGATCGCAGGTGCGGAATCGGTATCAATCTGACCAGTTGATGGATTGCCGTCTGGCTTCACGCTGGCGTATGCCGCTGCTGTTACCGACGATGCACCAACAGTGCTCACAATGAGTCCACCGAGCTCTCCACCCGAAAAGACAAGGTCGGTAAATTCGGTTACAAAGGTCACCTTTGTGCCATCGGCATTGAGTGCTGGCAAGAAGCCACCACCGTCGCCACCACCATCAGCAAACGTGCTCACCCACACCGCTGGAGTGGCCACGCTTCCGAGCGTGTTCATGTACACGTCGGGAGCGGTGTTCAAGTCGTCGGCATCGAAGCCCGTGTCGGTTACAAAAGCGATTTTCGTGCAATCGCTACTGAACCTAGGCGAGTACGCCCCGTCGGCAGTGGAGATATTCGCATCAAAGTCACTGTCGTACGAGACACTCACTAAAGTCACGGTGACAGCATTCTCCTGCGAGAACTCGTCAAAAATTCCGTCCTCATCGGCGTCACGATCGATCACGTAAACATCACTATTGCCTACGTCGGCAATGTCAAAGTCGTTTTCGGTTACGTACGCTACCTTGCGACCCGTTGAACAAATCTCCGGATCGTAGCTGTTCAAACCAGAACCGCCCTCATCCCCATTGGCCGAAACACTGAGTCGGGTGACCGTCGTGCCATTGGTGACGAACACGTCAGATGCGCCGTTGGTATCGCCTGTGACAATGTCGCTCGACAGAGATTCAAACACAGTCCAACGGGTACCTGACGCTGTCAACGTTGTTGAAACGCCGCCAGCGTCGCCGATACCAGCCTCACCGATTCCGCCATTGGGGTCTCCGCCAGATGTGTCGAGCACTAGGCGGGTGGCATTACTGAGTGTGGCCGCCGAAGCGGGTGCGGAACCAACCGCACCCGCCCCAAACGAGGCCACGATTCCTACCAAAGCTAGATAACTCAAACTCTTTTTCATCAGTCCTCCTTAAGGTTGATGTTTGAACTGATGGGTCAGAAACCGGGGTTGGATCCAGTGGCCTTACGGCAGTAGGACTGGCCAAGGGCACCGTTAGCGGGGTCGGTTGCGCCCATAGGAAGGGGCTTCAAACCGTACGTTGCAATGATCTTGCGGGCGGTGAGATCCCCACAGACAAATCCGGGCACGCCACCCACGGTCACACCAGTGTCAACTGTGTCGCCGTCGAAGTTGCAGTCAACTGCTGATTGAGCCACCACCGGAGGCGTAGCGGACGGGTCGGCGACGACTGCTACTTCCGAACCATCAGCACAATCAGCCGGCTGAGCTGTCACACCAACGAATCGACGCGAGTCAGCAATACCGGGCAAATCCTCACCGGTGCCGTCCGTGTTCAGTCCGACGTAGTTGTAGACGTAGCGAGTTCCCTCGAAACGAGAAGACGTTTCGTTAATGCTGCTGAACGATGGACGCTTCAAAGTACCATTGGCCGCGAACTTGCCGAACACGGCACCGTTGCGCTTGTCGGTTTCGAGAGCCTTAGCCTGAATGACCCAACGGCTGTAGCCATAGAAGCAAATGGCATCAGGCTTGTTTGCGTCCGAGACGTTGCGGCAGTCGTGTTCTTGAACCTGCGGGAAAGTGAATGTGGTCGCGGCATCGCTGTCAGTGTCGTTTGACGCGGAGTCGCAATTTGCAAGAAACTGAGCATCCGTATTGCCCGCTTTTCCGATCAACTGGGTCGCCACGTCAGACCCGGTTCCGGAACCCACCTGCACGCGATAGGCCGCAATCGGGGTGGTGTCGGTGGAAATGCCATTCACATCGCCCCAGAACCGCCAAATCGGGTAGCCCTTCTTTCGGTCCCCAACGTCGTTTAGGTCACCGTCTGTGTTCAAATCGACGTTGGCAGTGGAATGACAGTTGTAAATGTTGCCAAGTTCGGTCTTGGTGAGACCTCTGGTGGCAACGCCATGGGTATTGCCACTGAAGTAAGTCCAGTCAATGGCATCGAGGGCGAACGCCCACCCTTCTAAACGGGCGGCGCGGGCTGAGTCTGTCTGCTTTGACGACGAGCGAGCGATATCTAGACAGGCTGAGTTGTCGGTTCCACCCGGACTTGACGGACCGTTGTACCAGACACCGTTCTGATTCCCCGTACCTGCGACGGCGGTCGCGCCGTTGGACGAGCCATTCGGCGGCACCAAACCGAGGTACCAAGTCTCACCAACGTCGTTCCCAGCTCCGGCTGTCGCACCGCCGAGATCGGCCGTCACTGAAATTCCGCCTTCAGCAAACAGTCCTGCCGAGACGGCACCGTCTGCTGTGTCACCGTCGGAGTTGGAGTCACGTGATCCGTAACCGCCGAACACCATATTGACTGGACAGTCACTGTCGGCCGGCAATACGACACCGCCAGGCCACGTCGAGCGGGCAGCGGCGAGCCAATCCTTCGGGCTGGACAATGTCAATCGAGACGAGTACTCACCGTTTTCCACACTCGGGTTGGCAGCTACCAACGGCGGAATGTTGACGGCACGGTCTTTATCCTTGTTGTAGCGCGAGTTCGTGTTGTGAGCAGACGCCAAAGCGTCCATCACAAACGTGGTGGTGTCCGAACCGGCGATGCCGAGGATGTCTCCTGACGAGCCATCGACACCGGCCGATACCTGCGAGGGCAGGGCGCACACGCCAATTACAGAGGCGATTGCCACTGCTGAGCTGAGCAACTTCTTCACGTATTTCTCCTATCGTTGAGGTAGTCAAAAATTTCGACGCCTCATCTTGGAGCAACAACGTGAACGTGCAATATGAGCAACCTTTCCTACAGGTGAACAGTGTCTGTGCAGTTGGAAACAAAACCCTTCGGGTTTACCAAGCGCTTGGGCTCATCAACGAGATGGCAGTCCAAATTTCTAGAGCAACCCACATCGCGATTGGTGCAACCACCAACCACCCGACGCGTCGACCCACCTGATTGACAATGATCGGAAATCCTGCCGCCAACAACACCGCGATCAACATCCACAACACCAAATCTGACCACGATGATGAATCGCCGGCCAAACCTAATTCATCAAGTGTCGTCTGATGATCGGTTGGTTCACCAGCAGGAAAGACGGGTGAAGTAAGGGTGGCCCGCACCACGAGTCGATCAGAAGAATCAACCACTGTTGCCAAGATCAACATGTGTCCTTCGCCTTGGAATGCTGCAGCATCGCGCGCTGAACGAACAGTGATGTCAATCACTTCATAGGTGTGTACGCCTTGTCCGGTCGTGACAATCACTTCATCGCCAACGATCAGTTGGTCAAGTTTTTTGAATTCGGCCCCGTACGTTTGGCTGCGACCCAGAATCGCTGAAACACCAGGCTGACCCGGCAACGCCGAACCAATTAAATGACCAGAAGCCTGTGCCAATTGCTCGGCCTTCGATCCCTCAACCACAACTGCACGAACATCACGATTCGGCACTTCAATCAATCCGATCGGCACACCCAATGCAATTGGATTCGAAACGGGTGCCACACCATTCACAAGATCAGACGCCAAGCGTTGCTCTAATGCTGTTGCGGCACGATCGTGGACCAATGGCCCCAAGATTTGATTGAACATCAACGAACCAAACGCCAACATGAAAATCACGATGGCGAAACGGCGAACTACCGGAATTGATAACGCAAGATTCTTTTTTGATTGAAACTTGGCGTCATCAGTAGCGCTAACTGCTACTTGATCTTCTTGGTCAACTGGCAAAACAATTGTTGTCTCAGATGTGATCTCGCTCATGACACAACCTTCCTACGTCGAGTGCCCAGTTTTCGCCACGGTGCAGTTCCAAGAATGACAGCGCCAGACAGTCCACCTAATCCGAGCATCAGCCCTGATGAACTTCGCTGACCAGAAAAATCCTCCGACAGATTCGCCTTAGGCACGGTGATCGGGGCTGGTTGAGTTGTTGTCGTTGTGGTTGAACTCGTTGTCGTGCTGGTCGTTGTGGTCGGCGCAACAGTTGTTGGCGGAACCGTCGCTCGCGGTCGCGTCGTCGGAACTGTCACGGCCTGACGAGCGATCGTTGTGGTTGTCGTTGTGGTTGTCGTTGTCGTTGTCGTTGTCGTTGTCGTTGTCGTTGTCGTTGTCGTTGTCGTTGTCGTTGTCGTTGTCGTTGTCGTTGTCGTTGTCGTTGCTACGACGGGAACACGTAATGCATCCACAATCTTTCGTGTTTCGGCTCGCATCGAATCTGGAAGGGTCACGTACCCCGCTGGCAACAAGCCTTGCCCATCGCCAACTGCGTAACTCAACACCCTGCGAACATCGGTAATCTTTTCTTCTGTCTCAAAGGTTTTTGGAACCATGGCGTAGTCAACTTTGATCATCGGATACGCCAACGGGTCTTCTGGGGTTGGGTCGGCCACCAAGGTTCCTGCAGCACTTAGTTCGGCATCGGCAATACCACGCAAAATTGAATCGTCGGTCACTTGAACGACTGTTCCGTCAGGCTTCAGCAAACCTGCAACCTGGAGCCCGAATCTTTTGGCGGTTGGCCAGTCAAGAATGCCGATAACTCCGCGGGCACTCGTGACCTCGGCCTGTGTGCCGGTCGGCGAAACACCGTAGAACATGCGGGTCGAAATATTCTTCTGCCCTTGTCGTGGCAAATAACGAGGATCAGTATCAACGAGTTCAAAAGCATCACGTGGATACGAATAACCGACGTATGAGGGGTTGAGTCGGACACGCCAAGTATCGGTGTCAGCGAGAAACTTTTGTGCTTCGGGGTCAGCACTCATCCAGGAAGTCAAAATCGTTGTAGCAGCGTTTCGCTCAGCCCGAACCAAAATTGGGTTGATGCCGTTTGTCGGAAAACGCACGGTGGGATTGATGTTGAGCAATTCTCGATCTCGAACAAATGACTCAACTGAACTATTGGTTACTAAACGAGCAACGAGCCGCGGCGACACCACCAAATTTTCAACTCGTAAACCTGTGAACGGGTCAGTCAAGTTGTAAGCAACAACCACAGCGCTCGCTGCTACCGGAGCGTATGAGAATTCGCGATGATCAGAGTGGTGCGATAACTCTTCTTCAGTCGCTGGTATAGCAGTGACGCCGAAGTCAATCAGGCCAGCCAAGAAGTTTTCGCGGCCAGTGGTGCTCGATGTCTCCGTGTAATCCAGAACAACCGATGAGTCGCCTTGGCAAATTTGGGCTGCCCACGAGTAAAACAGGCCAGCCGCAGTTGCCGACCCGTCAACTCGAACATCAAAGTCGGTGATCGTTGGACAGTCGGCTTGAGAAGGTGCGAATGTGATGGGGATCACTACGCGTGCAGCCGGCAAACTGCCAGGCTGAATCGGCAACGCATCGTTTTCATAAACCAACATAGAACAGGGGTTGGTTGCTGAGCAACCTAATTGTGGAAGGTTGCTCGCGGGGCGAACCTCGAACTGTGCTGAGCCAGTTCCGTCGGCAGCCGTGGAATCCAAAAGTCGGTTTCCGTTCGCTAAATCTGGAAAAGGCTCAGCCGAAAAACAGTCCGCAAGCGAAACAGGGTTCGCTTTGCACTGCATGATGATCACGGTGTATACGTTTTGTTGAGTCGTTGGTCTGAATCCCGACCACGAAATGTTGACAACTTCGTTCGATAAATCAACACCTGGAGAAACGGTGGCCGAACGCCCTTCGGTTCCCGCTGCAGTGGCGGGGCTTCGGGGGGCGGGTTCAGCTAACGCTGAATCGGCCGCACCAAACGAAGCGAGACTCACCACAGAAAAAATAGCCAATGCCAACGCACAGGCGCGTCGGAGGCGATCTCCGATTCGGGGAAGTGATTTTGAAGCTTCAGTCACGTCGAATTTCCCATTCACTTAAGATTGGAGCCAAAAATCTCCCTACATTGGGGATTTAGATGACATGGCCTCAAGTTAGAGCGGTCACTCCCGATCTGGAATGGGGATCAATAAAACTTGCTCTGCTGTTCAACTGTTATTCACCTCTACTTCAGACCAATGACACAAGACGCCTGAATGCTGTCGAGGTGTCCAAGTCATCACCGGTTGGCGAGATCAAAGATTCAGTTTCGGACATCAAAGATTCGGAAGTTCGCATCAACCCCGTTATTCGCAGAAATCGCGTTGACCAGGTGTATCGATCAGTTGCAGCTGTGGCTGGCTCGTTCGTTTTCCTTGTTATGGCGCTCATCGGCGGCTTTTTGTTGTTCCGAGGAATTGACGCTTTGCGAATCTCTGGCTGGGGCTTCATTACTGAAAGCCAGTGGGCCCCCGACATGGGCGGGGCGTTTGGTATCGCTTCGCTTCTGCCGTACACCTTTTCAATCGCGTTTGTTGCCCTATTCATTGCCGTTCCGGTATCAATCGCCACAGCTTTGTTCATCACCGAGTACGCCCCGCGGCGAATTCGCCGTTTCCTGACCGCAACCATCGACCTTCTCGCGGCAGTACCTAGCTTGATTTATGGCTTGTGGGGGTTGTTCTACCTGCAGCCACGAATCATCACTTTGTCGAAGTGGCTCGCTGACAACCTTGGTTTTGTGCCGTTTTTTAAGGTAAATGACGATTTTGGGACCTCCCTTGGTGTCTTCCCGTCTTCGACATTCGTGGCCGGCGTCATCGTGTCGCTCATGGTCATCCCGATCTGTACTTCGGTAATGCGCGAGGTATTTGGCCAGGCGCCTCCAGGCGAACGTGAAGGTGCCATGGCTCTTGGCGGAACTCGATGGGGAGTTGTCCGCGATGTTGTGTTGCCATTTGGTCAAGGCGGAATTATCGGTGGCTCAATGCTTGGGCTGGGTCGAGCGTTGGGCGAGACCATCGCAGTCACCCTGATTATCTCGCCGTCCTTTGACGCCAAGTGGTCCATCGTTGAACAGGGATCAAACAGCATTGCGGCCCTGATCGCTCTCAAATTCAGCGAATCAACTGAGACCGGAATTAGCGCCCTAATGGCAGCAGGACTTGCTCTGTTCATCATCACTTTGTTGGTCAATACAGCAGCATCGAGCGTCGTTAATCGCTCACGATCTGGTTCAGCGACGGAGATTTGATTCTGATGAGCTTTGCACTACGCCGCAACAAGACGACAAGCGACACCCCCGACATCGAGTCAAAGATTCGCATTCGGACAATTGAGACCATCGATGTCACGGTCATGATCGGCTCAGCAATTTCTGCTTTTGCACTGAGCCAGTTGCTGTACGAAACAATCCTTCCGCTCTCTGGGGCCTTAGGTTTGCTACTGACCTGCTACGTGTTTTTTATCTTCATTTCTTGGATCGCCGTTCGCGAAATTCGAGGAACAGTGCGAGCCAAAGACCATTTAGCCCGCGTTGCTGTTTGGACCGGTGCTGCGATGGCCATCGTTCCGTTGGTGCTGGTCGTTTTGTACGTCATCGGCAAGGGCTATCACTCGCTCCGACCGCAATTCTTTAGTCAAGACCAGCGATTTGTCGGCGCTCTCAGCGACTCAACCGAAGGTGGCGGTGCTCACGCGATTATCGGAACCCTGCAACAAGTAGGTATCGCAAGTCTGATCGCGGTTCCACTCGGAATTACCACTGCTGTCTACATGAACGAAGTGAAAGGCCGACTCGCTAAGCCCCTCCGCACGGTCGTTGATGCAATGAGTGCCGTGCCTTCAATTGTTGCTGGCTTGTTTATCTATGCCGCCTGGATCTTGGCTCTCGGTAATCAGCAGACTGGTTTAGCTGGTTCACTCGCTCTCTCAGTGCTTTTCCTCCCGACAGTGACTCGTACTGCTGAAGTTGTTCTGCGCTTAGTCCCCGGTGGTCTTCGTGAAGCGTCGTTGGCTCTTGGTGGTACCGAATGGCGAACAACTTCACGTGTCGTACTGCCAACATCACGTTCCGGTTTGGTGACCGCAGTCATTTTGGGTGTTGCTCGAGTTATTGGTGAAACAGCGCCATTGATCTTGACCGTTGGCGGCGCCTTCATCATGAACTGGAACCCATTAGCTGGCAAGCAAGATTCGCTCCCCTTCTTTGTCTTCCGTCTGATTCGTTTCCCGCAAGAAGCCCAAATTGCTCGTGCTTGGACTGGGGCCCTCGTTCTTTTGATTTTGGTTCTTGTGTTATTCGTTATCGCTCGTGCAATCGGCGGGCGAGGTCCAGACAACATCAGTCGACTCAAGAAGCGTCGTCTTAAGAGAAAGGGATTGGCATGACGTCAATCGATACCAATTCAAATAACTCAACAACAATGTCATCAGACATTTTGTTACTTGATCCTGGGCACAAAGCTGCAGGCTTATCGGCAACCAATGTTGCTTGTTGGTTCGGAACTAAGAAGGTTCTTGAAGGTGTCAACCTTGATATGGCGCCTGGTCAAGTCACTGCACTCATTGGCCCTTCTGGTTGTGGCAAGAGTACTTTCTTGCGCACTCTCAACCGCATGCACGAACTTGTTCCAAGCGCAACTCTTGCCGGCGAAATTCTCATTGACGGAGTTGACATTTATCGTGGCGCCATTCCGGTAACCGATGTTCGTCGTCGCATCGGAATGGTATTTCAAAAGCCAAACCCCTTCCCCGCCATGACCGTTGCCGAAAATGTGTTGGCCGGGCTTAAGTTGTCAGGACTGAAATCAACTCGTTCAGAACGTGATGACCTCATTGAATCATGCCTCTCTAAGGCTGGGCTCTGGAACGAAGTGAAGAACCGTCTCGGCGACCCGGGTCGTGCATTATCTGGCGGACAGCAACAGCGTTTGTGTATCGCTCGTTCGCTTGCCGTGAGTCCGCAAGTGTTGTTGATGGACGAACCATGTTCGGCCCTCGACCCCACATCGACTCGCCGCATTGAGCAGACCATTAGCGAAATTAGCGAAACGATCACTGTTGTCATCGTGACCCACAACATGCAACAAGCACAGCGAGTGTCACATCGATGCGCATTCTTCTTGGCAGCCGAAAACGAGCCAGGGCGCATCATCGAAGAAGGCCCCACCAAGGACATCTTCACTAATCCTCACGATTCACGTACCAACGACTATGTCAACGGAAGGTTCGGCTGATGCATCGCATCAAGAAACTATTGATCTCTACCACAATTTTGGCTTCTGTCGTCACGATGGCGAGCCCCGCAGCGGTGCGCGCCGAAGCGCCCGTTGACGGTGCTGGTTCGACCTGGAGCCAGATCGCGGTCGACCAATGGCGCGCCGACGTTGCTCGTCAGGGACTCGTTGTTAACTATCAAGGCGTCGGATCAACTGCTGGACGAGTCGCGTATTATCAGGCGCAAGTTGACTTCGCAGTTTCTGAAATCCCGTTTCAGAGCGCACAGTACGACCGTCAAGGAAACTTGTTAGCTGACGAAACTCAGTTGGCTGCCTCTCGACCGTATGCATATCTTCCGATTGTTGCCGGTGGTACTGCGTTCATGTACAACATCAAGGCCAATGGACAAAGAATCACCGACTTGCGCCTATCTCCCGAGACCGCAGCAAAGATCTTTACTGGCCAAATCACTATGTGGAACGACCCACTGATCGCTGCTGACAATGCGCAACGAGTCATGCCCGCGACGCGCATTAAGCCAGTTGTCCGCTCCGACGGTTCGGGTACAACGGCACAAATCACTGCTTTCATGGCTGAAGAAACTCCTAGCGACTGGAGTCAATTGTGTCAGAAGGCTGGTTTGGGTTCGTCGTGCCCCGTTACTTCTCTCTACCCAGATTTTCCGAATTCGGGATTTGCCGCGCAACAGTTCTCTGATGGAGTTGCCAACTTTGTCGCTGCTCAATACAACGATGGTGCCATCACCTACGTTGAATACGGTTACGCCAAAGAACGTGGCTTTCCCGTTGCGTCAGTCAAGAATGCATCTGGCAATTACGCACAACCGACAGCAGTGAATGTCTCGGTTGCGTTGCAAGGTGCAAGGATCAACTCTGACGGGACCCAGGTACTGCAAGGCGTTTATCGAAACGCAGATGCTCGGGCGTACCCCATTTCGAGTTATTCGTACATGATCGTTCCGACCACCGAGGCAGCACCTTTTAGCGCTGCTAAGGGCGCGAGTCTGTCGGATTACATCTTCTACTTCCTTTGCGCTGGTCAGCAAAAATCCGAGCAATTGGGTTACGCGCCGTTACCGAAAAACTTGGTTGAAGCTGCATTTGCTGCAGTCGCCCAAATTCCTGGTGCGTCTGCGGCACCTGCGATCGGATCATGTAGCAACCCCACAATTACTGGTGACTTCTTAGTAGAGAAAACAACGGCGACAACTGTTGCTCCTGGAGCAACTACTGCACCAGACGCAACAACAGCGCCAGGAGCAACTGCTGCGCCAGGAGCAACTGCTGCGCCAGGAGCAACTGCTGCGCCAGGAGCAACTGCTGCGCCAGGAGCAACTGCTGCGCCAGGAGCAACTGCTGCGCCAGGAGCAACTGCTGCGCCAGGAGCAAGTAAGCCCGGAGCTACCCTCGCACCAGGGGTCACCACAACAACTGTTGCTGGTGCCGTAGTAACCGATACAACAATTCCACTTGATGGCGAGATTGTTGACGCTGCTCCAGTAGACGGCGTCACCGCCATTGCTACTCCGGGAGTGGCTATGGCAACAAGTGTTGAAATAGACACCCAAGGCAACGGCACCTCAGTATTGATTTACTTACTGATTGCGCTTCTTATTCTTGGCATCATCTTTGCCCCGCCGATCGTGGCAGGTCGGCTACGACCATCTGTGAAGCAGTAGTCTTCACAACAAAGGAGTGCAGAAATGAAATTAAGAAAAGTAATTTCTCTTGTTTTGTTATCAATGACCACGATGTTGTCTTGCTCAAGTGACAGTTCAACATCATCAACGACGACACAAGTCCAGGTCGGCGCCCCAGTCCCGCCCATTCCTTCAGAGGTCAACTCCATCCCATTCACTGTTGGGGCTGTGGCCGCTGCGGGTAATGCTGAAATCAGAATGAGTCTTCCTACAGAAACTCCTGAGGCATCTGACGATTTTTTCTTCCTTGAAGTTCAAGTCGTCAGCGGCGCACTTGAACCATTCTCACTTCGTCCCGACATGTTTCGGGTCTACACCGTTGACGGCACGTCATATACGCCGGTCGAAGTTGGGACAATCAAGCAATTTGGCAACGCCATGCTTCAATCGCGCGAGTCGTATGAGGGAATTCTCGCAGTGAGCATTCCTACCGGTTCAGAACCCGCATTGTTCTTGGCCGATCTTAGCGACTTGGGCGAGCGGTTTTTCCCTGTCGCCTTTTCGGTAGACCCCAGCTTTGTACCTGAAGCCCCCGACGAATAATCAAACCGGAAGTTGACCAACTTTTTCGTTGGGACCAATTTCTTCCCATTCGTGTCCGCGTCGGATCAAAGCAGATGACGAGGGCAAGAACACCAATGGCACATTGGCAAGTTTCTTGGCACGGGCATGACGATCAACGGTGACATTTTCAGATTGAGCAACTATCGCCATACCGGTTAACAGTCCGAGACCAAGTGCAAGTGCGCCACCGCGCGGGTCAATCATCGGATCACAGAAGGCTGATGCTGATGCACCGACGCCAACGACCAAGCCGCCTTCTTTCAACACATGTTGCACTGCTTCCCACACCGCAGTGTCCTTCAAGACACTGCGCATGTGAATGGGGTTGTCGCCGACAAACCACACCGCATCAGCCTTGCGAACGATTTTGATGGCGTCTTTGTCTTCTGCTTCGTTACGGCGCATCACCATCAAGGCTTCAATCTCAACGCCCAATCGTGCAGCCCACGCATTGGCGGCGCTCACAAGGACCTCTGGACGTTCGAATGCATCTGCGGTTGGCAGGACGACAACCCTCTTCGCTTTCACTTCTTTTAACAAACGCGCGTCGAGTTCGTCGTGAAGGCTAAATGCGCCTCCGCCTTGCAATGCAATAATTCCAGTCATGTCACGAGCGTACGCCGTAACGACGTCTCAGTAGAGCGCTTTAGACAGT
Organism: Ilumatobacteraceae bacterium; assembly: GCA_044355095.1. Taxonomy (GTDB): domain Bacteria; phylum Actinomycetota; class Acidimicrobiia; order Acidimicrobiales; family Ilumatobacteraceae; genus Casp-actino8. Next base: position 10,307 of record JBIKYT010000024.1, on the reverse strand, counting down.
TTCAAGCAAATGTTCTTCAAGTAACGACCAGTGTTGATCTTCCACACCAATCGTTGAGCAGTAGTCACGAATCGTTCCATGGGTTTCACGAATGTCCGCCAAAAGTCCCTTGATCGAATCTGGGTGGGCCGACATCAATACTGGCGGCATGGTGGCAAAACGTTCTGCAAACTCCGGAGAAACAACCTTGGCCCATTCGCGAGTCTTTTCACCAGCAAGTTCACTCATCGCGTAGTCGGCATACACAATTTCGTCGGGTACTCCGAGGCCCGACAGCAAGAGTGCTGCGAGAAGTCCCGTGCGATCTTTGCCGGCTGCGCAATGAAAAACCACCGGCCCATTTTCTTGATCACTCAAGATGCGCAAAGCCTCACCTAAATAGTGACCACCTTGCTGCAACATCAAGTGGTATTTCGCACGCAAGAATTCGGCTTGCTCGCCCTTCCAGTCGTGCGCCTCGTTCATATCCCAGGTGCGATCAATGATCGATAGATGGTGAAACTCAACGTCGTATTGATCGACCGGAAACGTACCTCGTTCAGATAACTCTTCGGTGGTGCGTAGATCGATCACCGTTCGTAAGCCAAACGGCCGCAACACTTCGATGTCTTCTGGGGTCAATCGATACAGGCCGTCAGCACGAAACACCTTGCGCCAAGCCGTGCGACGACCGTCTGGGGTCGGGTATCCCCCGACATCACGAAAGTTATGAACGGCGAACAATTCAATGAGACGATCAGGGTGGTCAAGAAGTTCGGCAATGGCTGCGGGCGTTGGGGTCACGGGCAAAGAGTACTTGCCCAAGGTGAACGCTTGGCTTTGCCATAGTTACCAATTGGTAACTATGCTTTCCCCATCGTCTTGGCCATTTGGCCCGTCTTAGGAGAATTCACATGGCTATTCAGACTGTTGGAGTTGTCGGATCAGGAATCATGGGTTCCGGCCTGGCCGAAGTCATTGCACGCGGTGGCATGAATGTCATCGTTCGCTCACGCAGTCAGGCCACCGCCGACGCGATGGTGACATCTGTTGCCAAAGGTCTTGCTAAGCAAGTTGAAAAGGGACGTCTCACCGAAGATGACAAGGCGGCAATTCTCGGACGCATCACTGCGGTCTCTGAACTCAGTGCCCTCGCCGATTGCGATCTCGTTATCGAAAGCGTTGTTGAAGACCTCGACACGAAGAAGTCTTTGTTCACCGAACTCGATCGCATTGTGAAGCCCACTGCAATCATCGCCACCAACACATCGACTCTGTCCGTCATCGATCTTGCGATGTGCACCTCGCGTCCAGAGTTGGTGTGTGGCATTCACTTCTTCAACCCCGCCACTGCAATGCCGCTTGTCGAAATCGTGCGCCCGTTGTCCGCAAGCGACGCAACAATTGAAACTGCCACTGCTTTTGCTGAGACGTGTGGCAAGCAGCCGGTACAAGTAAAGGACCGCGCCGGTTTCATTGTCAACGCATTGCTCTTCCCCTATCTCAACAACGCCATTCGCATGCTCGAACAGGGCACTGCAAATATGGAAGACATCGACACCGCAATGAAGGGCGGCTGCAACTTCCCCATGGGACCGTTTGCATTGCTCGACCTCGTCGGTCTTGACACATCGCTGTCAATCCTTGATGCGCTCTACAACGAATTCCGCGACCCCAACTATGCCGCCATGCCCACACTGCGCCGTATGGTTGCTGCCGGCAAATTAGGTCGCAAGTCGAAGGCTGGCTTCTACAGTTACTGATGTGCGAGCCGCCGATGTGATGCCTTGGGTGTTAACACCCGACAACATCGGCGCGTTCACTCGCCCACAAATTGCGTTTCCCGAATCGCAATACGATTTTGCCACGGTCCCAATGGGCGACGATGACCTCGTTGCTATTGGCGCGGATCTCGAACCGTCAACTCTGATTCACGCTTACGCGCATGGGTTATTCCCCATGCCGATGAGTGCCAAGAAAATTGGGTGGTGGTGTCCAGTCACGCGCGGCGTCATTCCGCTTGACGGGTTACATGTCTCACGTTCATTACAGAAGCACCTCAAGCGATTCTCGATTCGAGTTGATACATGCTTCGCACAGGTGATGAAAGCCTGTGGCGACCCCAGTCGACCTCATGGTTGGATCAATCTTGAATTCATTCGGGCGTATTCGCACCTGCACGCAATGGGCTGGGCGCACAGTGTTGAGGTCTTCCATGACGATCAACTTGTCGGCGGCGTGTACGGAGTTCGGGTTGGCAAGCTGTTTGCGGGCGAGAGCATGTTTCATACCCACACCGATGCCTCGAAGACGGCGCTGGTGGCCCTGGTTGCGCTCCTTGAGGCTGCGGGCATCACTCTCTTTGATGTGCAGTGGACCACGCCCCATCTGAACTCACTCGGCGCGATCGATATCCCTCGGTCTGAGTATTTAGCTTTGCTCGCTCGGGCGCAAAATCGCGACTAGCCCGACAGACTACGAACCATGGCTGAACCAGCAGACAAAGCAATCCGTCGCGACGAACCGTGGTTGATGCGCACCTATTCGGGGCATTCAACCGCAAAAGCTTCAAACGAGCTCTACCGCACCAACTTGGCAAAGGGCCAAACTGGATTGTCCATCGCTTTCGACCTCCCAACACAAACTGGATACGACCCCGATTCGCCGATGGCTGCTGGTGAAGTTGGCAAAGTTGGTGTTCCCGTTGCTCACCTCGGTCATATGCGTACGTTGCTTGACGGAATTCCGCCTGGACAAATGAATACGTCAATGACCATCAACGCGCCGGCTGCATGGATGCTTGCGCTGTACGTTGCTAATGCTGAAGAGCAAGGTGTTTCCCGCGGCGCATTGCGCGGCACAACACAGAACGACATCGTGAAGGAATATCTCTCACGCGGTACCTACATTTTCCCGCCGGTTCCGTCCCGTCGACTCATCGTTGACATGGTTGCTTGGTGCGCGAACAATGCACCGAAGTGGAACCCCATGAACGTGTGCTCGTATCACTTACAAGAAGCTGGCGCGACCCCCGTTCAAGAAATTGCTTTCTCATTAGCCAACGCTGTTGGCATCCTTGACGCCGTTCGTGATTCTGGTCAAGTGCCGCCCGAGCAATTCAGTCAGGTGTTCGGAAGTATTTCGTTCTTTGTTAATGCCGGAATCCGTTTCATTGAAGAAATTTGCAAGATGCGCGCTTTCACTGAATTGTGGGATCGCATTGGTCTTGAGCGTTACGGAGTCACCGATGAAAAAGCTCGTCGTTTCCGCTATGGCGTTCAAGTGAACTCACTTGGCCTCACTGAGGCGCAACCCGAAAACAACATTCAACGAATTGTGCTGGAAATGCTGGCGGTTTCGTTGTCGAAGAATGCGCGTGCACGTTCAATTCAGTTGCCCGCATGGAACGAAGCTCTCGGATTGCCACGTCCGTGGGATCAGCAGTGGAGCCTTCGCATGCAACAAGTTTTGGCTTTCGAAACTGACTTGCTTGAATACGCCGACATCTTTGACGGTTCAACCGTGATTGAAAAGAAGACGGCCGATCTGCGCGATGCCGCCTGGGCTGAGTACGAAGAAATCTTGGCAATGGGTGGAGCGTTTGAATCGGTTGACACCTTGAAGGGTCGACTCGTGAAGTCAATGGCCGAACGCACCCGGCGTATTGAAAGTGGCGAACAAATCGTGGTCGGCGTGAACAGTTACACCGAGTTCGAAGAATCACCACTTGGTGGCGAAGGCAACATTGTCAAAGTCGATCACGATGTTGAGCGTCAGATGATCGAAGATGTTGTGGCCTGGCGTGCCAAGCGCGATGAAGCCGCAGTGCAGGCAGCCCTTGCCGAATTGCGCGTTGCGGCGCAAGGCAACGACAACATTATGGAGCCTTCCATTGCTTTGGCGAAAGCCGGCGGAACTACTGGCGAATGGTCTGGCGCATTGCGTGAAGTATTCGGTGAATTCCGTGCACCAACGGGTGTTGCGGCTGCAGTTGGCAAGCGACCTGGCGAACTCGCCGAAGTTGCTGCGTACGTGCGCACGATTCCTGGCGGTCCACCAAAGTTGCTTGTTGCTAAGCCTGGTCTTGATGGACACTCAAATGGCGCAGAGCAGATTGCCGTTGCTGCACGTGATGCCGGCATGGAAGTTGTGTACTCGGGTATTCGTCTAACCCCTGAACAAATCGCGGCAAGTGCTCGCGACGAAGACCCCGACGTCATTGGATTGTCGATTCTGTCGGGTTCACATATGGCGCTTGTGCCTGCAGTGATTGCTGAACTGAAAAAAGAAGGCGTTGACATTCCAGTTGTTGTCGGTGGAATCATCCCCGAAGAAGACCGACCGGTGTTGTTGGCCGCTGGAGTTGCTGCCGTCTACACGCCAAAAGACTTCCGGTTGAGCGACATCATGCGCGACATCGCCGAAATTGCTGCGGCAAACCGCAAATAGTTTCAGCAGTCTTTTCAGACAGCAGCTGGTGATTGCGAATCAATCCAACGCTCAAGCGTTGGGCCGCTCTCAAAGCTCGTGATGAGCGCATAGCGCGGATGATTGTGATTGTGCACCACAACATGCCAAAGGCGTTGCGTATCAACAACAAATCGTGAACCGCGTTGCAACGGAACTCGGCGCTCAGTTGAACGATCAGGCAAACCATCAGCGTCATTATCCATCAACAACATGTAACTGTCGGGTTGATCAGTGAGTTCGATCCATGAACGCACCACCCAACCTTCATTGTCGGGATTGAAACGATTGTTGTCGTCACGATGGAACGAACGAATCGCTACGTCGCGATCTTGCGGTTCGAGTTTGATGATGCGCACTCGCCCAAAGTTTGCGCCAACAGCGTCAACATATTTCTTGATCGTCGGTGCCTTCGCAGCGTTTGACGTCCAGAGAGCGTCTTTATCGGTCTTGCCCTTATCCCAAAAACCGCGGCAATCAAGTTCGCCATCGGCTGATGCGAGCGGTGCGAAGTTCGTGTCGCCGCCGCTTTTCCAATCCATGTATTCAAGCGATTCCCACTCGTTGCTCGGAATGTTGACGTCCATCGGTCGCAAGATAACGAAGCCGTCTTTTTCAAGGGCTGGCATGCGGTAGTGCGGCGAGTGGAGTGGAATCCCGACCGACCAATGATCTTTGTTCGGCCAGAAGGGGGTAGTGCTGTCCGTAGTCATGATTTCAGTCTACGAATCGCCACGAAAGCATTCAGGGCACTAGGTCATGGCCCCGCAGGGTCAGGGGGCCATTGTTGTTGATGAGCCGTTTGTCGCAACGGTCGTTGTGACAACAGCGGTCGTCGTCGGAGCGGTTCCGTTACCAGGAATCGCCAACTTTTGCCCGGCCTGAATCGCGTCGGCATTGGGTAGACCGTTAGCCGCAACAATGTCGGCAACAGTGACACCGAACGACGAAGCAATCGCCGACAAGGTATCGCCTTGCTGAATTGTGTAGTACTCGGGATTAGCCGAAAGTGTTGTCGTCGTTTCAAGTGGGATCGTTGTCGTTGATTCAGCAACCATCACCGGCAATGTCTCAACAACTTGAGCATCATCGCCACCACAGGCGCTTAGGAACGAAATTAATCCCGAAAGGGCAGCAACACTGACAACTCGACGACTATTCACAAGTTCACAGCGTAATGGGATTCTGGTGAGAAATATTCCCTATTTTCAGTGATTTTCCTCACCAGAATCACACTGAATCAGGTGTGGCGATGGCTCACGTAATGAGCGAGCAATTCAAGTTCGACCTTGGCCGAATCAAGAATTGGCAGTGCTTTCAACGCATTGATCGCCTGATCTGTGAGCGAACTGATGAGATCTTCCATTTCATCAAGTGCACCACTTTCGCGAATCACTTCTTGGGCCTGTTGAACATCGTCATCTGACAATGCATCACGGCCAACTTTTTCGAGCACCTTTAATTGACTCTGATTCGCTCGCTCGACGGCTATTGCCATGAGTGGAGTCGGCTTACCTTCGCGCAAATCATCACCAACGGGTTTGCCAGTTAGTGCGGTATCACCAAAGGCACCCATCACGTCATCGCGCATTTGGAAGGCATCGCCGAGGGGCAGGCCATACGCGCTCAGCAACGGCAACAACTCCTGTTGGCGAGCGGGGGCAGCCAACATCGCACCTAAGTGCAACGGCCGTTCAATGGTGTACTTACCGCTCTTGTACCTGCAGATGCGTTCGGTCTTATAACGACGACGCTCGTTGAGAGACGTGCCGATGAGGTCGAGCAACTGACCAATGTTCAACTCGATACGAAGTTCATGCCAAATCTCGCGAGCCGCTAAAGGCGCATCGCCCATCAGTTGATCGCTGTATACAAAAGCCAAGTCACCAACCAAGATGGCGATGCCTTCTCCGTAGCGCCGAGCTTCACCGCTACCACCAGTCAGGCGATGCTGATCGGCGAAAACCTCGTGGGTAACGGCCGCTCCGCGACGCGTCAGTGACCCGTCCATGATGTCGTCATGAAAAAGAGCGAAAGCGTGCAAAAGTTCAAGGGCCGCACCCGTATCAAGACTGATTTTTGAGTCGGGGTCGCCACCGGCACCGACGAAACCCCAATGACAAAAAGCAGGGCGCAGGCGCTTTCCCCCAGAAGCAACGAGACGGCGAATCTCGGCGACCGGACTCGTCAAGTCGGTATCAAACCCTGACCAGCGTTCTTCTTCAACAGCGAGAAACGCCGAAAGATGCGCCTCAGTTCGGCGCGCGATGTCAACGAGTGATTGCGGAGGGCTTGAACTCACAATGTCAGGTTAGAGGCGACTAGCCCTCAAGTCCGTTCACAACATTGTCGATTTGCAGTTTGGCGTTGCCGATTCGGTCGCGACACAAACGAATCAGTTCTGACGCGCGTTCAACGCGACTTGCCAATACATCAACATCAACATCGGTTCGTTCGAGTTCGGCCAAAATCGTTTCGAGTTCTTTGAGTGCTTCGGCGTAACCGATTTCTTCATCTTTTTTCGTAGCCATGATGTCTCCTTTAATTCACTGTGCTCGTGACGTTGCCGTCGTGAAGCACTGTTGTCAAAATTTCTCCAGTTGACACATCGCCAACGTTGCGCACAATTTTTCCGTCTGCACCGCGAGTGATTGACCAACCACGAGCCAATACATTTTTCGGATCAAGCAAACGAACTCGAGATTCAAAATTGTCAATACGAGTGTTGAGGTCACCAATTAATTGGGGACCGCGTCGAGTGAGGCGCGCGATGCGGTCACTCAGCCGTTCGTCGGCGCGTTCAACTGCGGTACGTGTATGAATACCAATCTCGCGCGCCACATTGTTGAGGCGATTCGTTGAATCAATGAGTTGTTGGGTTGCTAAGCGGGCGATTGCTTCCCAATTAGCCTCGGTTTCATTGATGAAATCATTCACCCGATCAATAATCGCCACTGCACAGGCCGTTGGAGTTTTGTGAGCTTCAAAGGCCACATCATCAGCTACATGACGATCGATCTCGTGACCGATACCCGTGAATACCGGTAATGAAGATTCGGTAATCGCCAGCGCGATTGATTCGGCGTCAAACGTTGAGAGTTCAGCTTTGCTGCCACCACCGCGAATCAAAACAATTGCATCTAGATCATCACGCTGACTCAGACGAGAAATCGCTTGCGTGATTTCGCGAACTGCGTTGTCACCTTGAACACTCACATTTGCGAGGTGCAGATGAAAACCAATGTCGCTGCCTTCAATCTGATTCTTGAAGTCGGCCCATGCTGCACTTGTGCCACTTGTGATGACACCGAGGCGGAGCGGAGCAGGCGAGATGTCAACTTCTCGGTTGAGATCGAACACACCCATTTCTTTGAGCTTGCGAATGAGCTCTTCACGTTGCAGCGCAATTTCGCCAAGTGTGTAATTCGGATCGATACCGCGCATGATCATCGACAACTTGCCAAAGGCGGCATAGAAATCAAGGTTGCCGTAAATGCGAACCTTGACACCATTCACAAGATCAAGACCGTTCTTCATCAAGATGGGACGCATCTTGGTCATTTCGCCGCCCCACAAGTTGACGTTCAACTGATTGCGCTTGCCGTCGGGAGTCTGCTCAACGAGCGTGAAGTACGTGTGCGGGCCTTTCTTGCTGAGCCCCGAGATTTCGCCCCACACCCACAGGCCAGAGTCGAAGTTGTCATTCAGGACCTCGTTGATCGCGTCGGCCAGTTCAGAAATTGAATAGGTCAGCAAAACTTCGTTGTCGAATTCGTCCTCGAACTCGTCAAGGTCGTCGTCTAGATCATCGTCGTCAAAGTCGCTGGGCATAGCAATTAAGAGTCTGCCCGATGGCGATGTAGTTTGGAAGACGTGACTGGAACACTTGTGATTTTGCGCCATGGTGAAAGTACCTGGAATCAGAAGAATCTCTTTACGGGCTGGCACGATGTGCAGCTCACCGACAAGGGTCGAGGCGAAGCTGTCGCTGCGGGCCGCACCATGCTTGAGGCGGGGCTGTATTTCGATACCTCACACACCTCGCTACTTGAGCGGGCGGTTTTGACCTGCAATATGGCCCTCGAAGCGATGGGTCAGGTGTGGTTGCCCGTGAACCGAACTTGGCTGCTGAATGAGCGTCATTACGGCGCCCTTCAGGGACTCGACAAGAAAGAGACCACCGAACGACACGGGGAAGAGCAGACGTATATCTGGCGCCGCAGTTTTGATGTTCCGCCGCCGCCCGTCGACACCAGTAGTCCTGAGCATCCGGTCAATGACCGGCGCTATCGGTTGCTTGACCCGAGCCTTTTGCCGGGGACCGAATGCTTGAAGGACGTCGTGGCGCGCGTGTTGCCCTATTGGAACGATTCGATCGTCCCCCAACTTCGTGACAACCAAACAGTATTGGTGACTGCTCATGGCAACTCGCTGCGGGCTTTGGTGATGCACCTTGAGGGAATCTCCGAGGCTGACATTGCTGAACTGAACATTCCGACTGGCGCTCCGAAGCGATACACGTTTAACGACGATATGTCGGTGGCGAGTGCTCAGTATTTGGGCGATGTGGCGGCAATTGAAGCTGCAGCCGCCGCCGTCGCCAAACAAGCCTCCGCCTAAATCCCTGTCACAAATTTCGTTGATCTCCGTTATTTAGCTGTTGCAGGCAAATCCTGCAACGGACGGATGGAGAGTCATGTCAAGAAAACTTCGTTTCTCAGGTGCGGCGATTGGTACCGCATTGTTTGGTTCAATGCTGGCAGTTGCGTCCACTAATAACCTTGCACAGGCATCGCTCTTGTACTACTCGGTTTGTGGCGGATCAACGACAATTAACTGTTACGAAATTGAGGTCGACGGTGCTCCCATTCCCGCTGAGCTTCATGCAGTCGTTGTGCGGGGTGACACTGCCGAGAATCCCGAATACGAGATTCATTTATATGACAAGACCAGAGTTTCTGGCAACAACGACTTTACGAGTATCGGAGACCTTCCTGGAGACCAACGCGGCACCGGTGGTGCACGGCGCGACCTTTCAGGAATTTTGACAGACGACTCAATTGTTCATATTTCGCTTATCGTGTCCACGCCAAAGATCCCGCAATTTTCAATGGTCCACGGTGCCAACACCAAAGTCACCTATACCCGCCAAGGAACCGAGGTGGTGATCGATATCGTTACCAACCCCGCAATTCTCGCTCTTCCAGACATTTCAGAAAAACGTGATGAGAACGACGCATCAACGGATTACACCAATAAATGCGGGCGTATTTTTGTTCGCGACGTTGTCTGCAATATCAATCAAGCGACTAACGAGGCATTGACTGTTTTCGGTCGCTTCCGTGCCTACAGCACAGGCCAACCCGCTGAATCAATTGAGGGCCTGTGGGTTTCAACAAACGCCACTTTTTATCAATTCCCACAGATGCCCGAACCAGAAAAAATAGTGATTCCAACAGGGGCGCCTCACTTGCGTGTTGATGGTTCGCAGCATTACGGCTTGACTCGCGCCTACTTACCCGTCGCTCTTCTTGAGGAATGGCGTATTCCATTTACGGCAGAAGATCTTGCTGCCTACCTTTCGGTCAAGAAGATTGAAGATGATGTTGAAACGATTCTTTCGCCAACCATCACCCTTGACGATGAAGGCGCATTAGTTGAACTACCGCAAATAACTTTCTCAGCTCCAACGATTGAATTCAGTCGCAACGAAGCTGCATTCACAACCGTGACGCCGTCACGCATCATGGACACCCGCGACGGAACCGGCGGAGTCACACCAGGCAAAGTCGGCAACGGAAAAGACGATGCAGGAACCGTGCTCGCTTTCGACGTGCTCGGAAAAGGTGGACTGCCCACAA
>JBIKYT010000075.1:0-8999 GCA_044355095.1 Ilumatobacteraceae bacterium | reverse complement strand
TATTGACGCAACCGCTTCGGTGTCATGACGACCCTGTACGCCGTAGAGCGTCCGGTGTGACAGCGCGAGAACCCACTTCTCATCTGCGGTGCCAGCCATATCGGGGAATGTCCAGTTGAGTTTGAGCGACAATCCTCCGACTTCTTCGCTCTTCAATCGCACAGAAATCGTGTCAAAGATTTGTTCAACAGTCATCGCAACCAAGATGCCGCGTGCCCGTGCGGGACTTGCTGGCAATTGGGGAGTGCCGTGACGTAATTCTTGAGCGCCCGTCAGGTAGGCGTTGCGGAAAGTCGATGACTCACTTTGATAGCCGAGCTGCTCAAGTAGATCGGCCTGCAGCGCACGCGCTTCGGTGTTAGTCGGATCGGCAAACACCAAATGGTTTACTAATTCAGCACCCCAGCGGTAGTCGCCGTTGGCAAGAGCCTCTCGGCCGGCTGCGATCACTCTGTCGGCGCCGCCAGCCAATGCCACATATCGTTGACCAACTTCGACGGGTGGCAACTTGTTGAGATTTGCTGGGTTGCCGTCATACCAACTGAGATAACGCTGATACACGGCCTTGCTGTTGTGAACGAGATCTCCGTAATAACCATGAGTGTGTTCTTGTGCCAAGAAGTCATCGGGCAACTTGAGAGTGCTCGCAATTTCGGTGGGAACAAGTCCTTGGTTGGCAAGACGCATGGTTTGATCGTGCATCCATTTGTATAGGTCGCGTTGAAGTCCTAAAAACTCGACAGCATCTTCTTGACCCCATCGTGGCCAGTTGTGCGACGTGAATAACACTTTGGTTTTTGCGCCGAACAATTCGATGGCTTCGTTGATGTACTTCGACCAACGTAACGAGTTGCGAACGAGCGCTCCACGAATCGGGATGAGGTTGTGCATCGTGTGTGAACAGTTTTCGGCCATGCACAGAGCATCAAAGTCGGGAAAGAAGAAGTTCATTTCGGCAGGAGCTTCAGTTTCGGGTGTGAGTTGGTACACCACTCGCACTCCGTCAATCAGCATTTCTTCACCAGTGAAAGTGATATCGCGATTTGGAGCGATGAGGGTGTTGGGCCCGATCGGTAGCGCGTTACCGAGACCACAATCAACATGGCCTTGCGGGCCTGGCGGAAGCAACGGTCCGAACTGATACAGCGCCCGTCGTCCCATTGCAGGACCAGCGATGACATTTTCTCCAACAACTTCGTGCAAGAAACCAACTGGTGCGATCACCTGACATTTTCCGGCATCAACTTCGGCTTGCGAAGTGACACCAAGCACGCCACCAAAGTGGTCACCATGAGAGTGGGTGTAGATGACGGCGACGACTGGTCGATGACCAAGATGCTTGGTGATCAATTCATAGCTAGCCCGAGCAGTGGATTCAACGGTGAGTGGATCAACAACAATCCATCCGGTATTGCTCTTGATAAAGGTGATGTTGGAAATGTCGTAGCCACGAACTTGCCAGACACCTTCGGTGACTTCGAAGAGTCCGTGATTGACATTCAGCTTGGCGTGGCGCCACAAATTGGGATGCACAGTGTCGGGTGCGTCGCCTTGAAGGAAGTCGTAACGACCAATGTCGCCCGCTTGTCGGCCTTGTGCATCGGTGATCTTGGTGTCTTCAAGTGACGCAATAAATCCTCGTTGCGCACGGGTGAAGTCTTCGGGATCAAGGGGGCTGGCTGCCGAACCATTAAGCGCACGCGTGTGCTCAGATGCAGGTTTGGAACTGTAATCGGGGGTACTCATTGGGCTCTCCTCGGGATACACACACCCTACTCTTCAGTCAAACGGCCCCAATAAAAATCGCTACGACTAGCCGCCAAGAACGGGTCCGGCAGTGCCACCCGCGAATTCTCCCACTGGCTCATCGCCCAGGACCAGTTGCGCATCCCAACTACACCCGAAAACTGAGAACCAAGAACAGACAAACAGCAACACCACCTGCAGACTCGTCATCTACGTGATTGTGAGTTCTCTAGTTTCGGGATTGAGCTGAAGTTTCCAGCCGCCTTCGTGTGCTCGTGGTTGATTCACAATATTGGTTTTTCTGGTGGCAGAAATGAGGGCTTTTCCGTTAGTTCTCGCCACCAGTTTCGATGGCCATAATGCTGAAAACTTTTTTCAAAAAACCCTTGATTTCATTTGCTTTTTGCCACACCCAACTGGCATACTAAGAACATATGTTCTCACGTGATCTGACACCGAAAACCGCCGAAAGTAACAGTGGTTTTCTCGTTGCAGGTTTGCGTGCAGCGTGGTCAGCCCAATCCTCAATTGTTGATGGCGACGACGCAATGTCACGTTTGGTTGAGCTTGAGAAAGCGTCACGGTTTATTGAAGCTGCTCGTGCTGAAGTTTTGGCTGAGGTTGATCGCACGGGTGCGTTTCGTGATCACGGCCACACCACGATGGCCGGCTGGTTGCGAGCCGGTATTTCCTACAGTGCGGGTGATGCGAAACATCTTGTGAAAGTCGCGCGCATGATCGTCGAATTCCCACAGATCTCTGAACGGTTGCGTTCAGGCTCGATTGGTGTCGCCCAAGTTCGCCGACTCGCAGCTGCTCACGCGAACAAGCGAGTCTCGGCGGAATTGCCTGCTTTCGTGGACATGTTGGCCGATCGCGCTGAAGACATGCCGTATGAAGACTTCAATACGGTCATGATTCGCTGGGAACATTACGCAGACGCCGACGGGGCACACCGCAACAGCGAACGGATCCACGAAGACCGCGACGTTGATGTCTCTGTTGCTGGTGTGATGATGTCGGTGTCGGGCTCGTCGCCTGCTCGCCGGTCTCCAACCAGATGCCACCGAACTGTGAAGTCAGATCGTTGACGATCAAGGCATCTGATGTTGTCACCCGACGACAGGCTGCGCCCCACACCGATCTGACCCAGCACAATGATCTCAACGTGAGCACGGTGAGAGTGATCTGACTGGTGAGACGCAGCTGGTCGTGGGAGACGAACGTCGATTGAGCCCACATGACCAACACGAAACAGAACCTGGGTATGTGGGCGACGTCGGTGAGTCAACCATGAGCCAGCGACGAGTCTCGCCACACCAAAACAACTCACGTCGATGTGAAACCACCGCTGGTGTTGCGATCGATCCGTTTGATGCGATCGTCGCATCAATGATCGGTCAAGTACGACGTGTTGTCATGAGTTCACCAAGCACCGTGATCGATCTCGGACGAAAATCACGCTTATTCACGGGTTCGTCACGTGAAGCGATCTTTCTGAGACGAAGAAAATGTATTTGGCCAGGCTGCACGGCTTTAACGTGTGAGGCCGACCATCGCAGACCATGGGCTGAAGGCGGGACAACATCACCCGACAACGGTGACCCGCTCTGTCGAAAACACAACAGATACAAAGCAATTGCGGGCTACACGACAACTATTGACCACACCACCGGTGTCACGCACGTCCACACATCCGACGGTCGAGAACTAATCCCCGTCTAGGCGCAGCCATCGCAAGTTGTATTGCCCGAGATGGTCGTGCAAAGTGAACGCGGCAAGCACGAAATTTGAGAAATATGCGAAGTACTGACGGTGCAGAATCACAACAGCGGGATATGTGTGGGCCACCAAATGTTCACTGGAGCCGCGTTACTGCACGATCCAGAGTTTCGTCAGGTCAAACTAGAACATTCAGTGAAGTTGGGTTATTGTCAGGTTCACTGTTTTTTGATCGGGGGATCATCATGAAATTTCGTGCACTCTTTGTTATTCCGATGCTGGTTGTGGCTGCTGTTGGTTGCTCCAGCAGTGACTCGACGAGCGATTCGTCAACTGTCGACTCGACCGCTCCAGTGGCCGATACTGAAGCTCCCTCTACCGAGGCGCCAACGACAACTGTTTTTGCTCCAGTACCTGTCGCAATGACTGATGTCGGAGAAACGACTGTCGAAGGCCCCGTCACCGGTGGTGGTGGCCAAATCGTTTTCGGTACAGCAACTTTTGATGGCGCGCCTTTTGGTTATACCGAAGAAGAATTCTTTATCAGCGGCACTGCCAACAGTTACACCTCTGATCAGCCCTTAACCGAAGACGGCATGTGGACCGTCACCCCCAAGGACACCGCCGAATACAAGACTCGAATCTTGGTTCGACGTCCAGTGGCCGCTTCTGAATTCAGCGGCACGGTGTATGTGGAATGGCTCAACGTCACCGCAGGATTAGATACTGGTCCGACCTGGTCATTGTCATGGGTTGAAATGCTCCGCCAAGGATCCGTATGGGTCGGAGTTTCAACCCAGCGCGTTGGTGTTGAAGGTGGCGGAAACAGGATGGGTGAGTTCCGAGTATTAAAGATTGCCGACCCCGAGCGATACGGAACTTTGAATCACCCCGGCGACAACTACAGCTACGACATCTTCAGTCAAGCGGGTGCGACTGTCTGGAACCAGGCAGACACAATTCTCGGAGGTCTCGAGCCGACAACAGTGATTGGCATGGGCGAATCACAGTCCGCGTTCCGCATGGCTGCGTATCTCAATGCAGTTGCACCTACCCACGATGTATACAACGGCTATCTCGTGCATAGTCGTGGCGCACGGGCAGCGAACTTGTACTGCGCGACAAATTGCGCTGACCCCAGCGACCCGTCAGATGTGAAAGGTCCAGAGGTCGCACTGATTCGTACCGATCTCAAGCGACCGGTCTTAAACTTCTCGGCTGAAACCGACGTTGTCGGAACCAACCTTGGTTATCGCAAGGCCGAACAGCCAGACACCGATTTCTTCCGTGGTTGGGAAGCGGCCGGTACAGCTCACGGCGATGCATACAGTTTGGGTATCGGCGACTCAGACACCGGAAGCGGTAACGGAGACCAGGGCTTGTTTGACGCTCAGTTCGGTGCGCCGTCATCGGTGTACATGGGAATCATCGAATGTGGCTTGCCAATCAATGCCGGACCACATACCTACGTTTTGCGTTCGGCCATTCATTCACTGAACCAATGGGTCCGCACTGGCACACCACCGCCATCAATGCCCAGACTTGAAAACAATGCGGATCTGACGGGATTCAACTTGGACGCACAGGGCAATGCTCTTGGCGGAATTCGAACACCGTATGTTGACGTTCCGTTGGCTGCCTTGAGCGGTATTGGTCAAGAAGGCGGCAGCTTCTGTGGGCTATTCGGAACGACGCGTAGTTTTACCGCAGATGAACTCACGGCTTTGTATCCAACAGCGGACGATTTCATTGCGAAATGGAATGCAGCAACCGACGCTGCCGTTGAAAGTGGTGCGATTCTTGCCGTTGACGCCGAGCACATAAAGGCTGCTGGTGCTAGTTACGCAACGCGGTGATCAGGCTTGATGACTCGTTTACTTTCGCTCGCTGCTGGTGTGCAGCTTGATGTTGCGCCAGCCGACATGGTGACAGTTGCTCACGATGCCGGTTGGCCCGCAGTTGGAATCTGGTTTGATGGAAAAACGTGGACTGATTCAACGTCGCGTGAAGTTCGCCAACGCCTCGATGACACCGGAGTCCTTGCCTTAGACATTGAGCCAATCATTCCTTCTGAAGACGGTAATGATTTTGCTGAACAACTGATAGAAGCGGCCGCGGTAATTGGTGCTCAACACATTTTGTTTACGAGTCGATTGAAAGATCAATCACGAACAACGGCTCGATATCAAGAAGTCTGCGAGATGGCTCGTCCGCATGGAATCAAAGTTGTATGTGAGTTCTTGCCTATCTTTCCGTTGAACACTCTGTCCATGGCCGCCGAAATTGTTGAAAATTCACGAGCAACAAACGGCGGGGTGCTCATTGACAATTTGCACTTGTCACGATCGGGCTCGTCGATTGAAGAAGTACAGGCAATGCCGATCAAACTCTTTCCTTATCTGCAGATTTGCGATGCACCAGCAGAACGCCCAACCGACTTTGGTGGGTTGTTAGATGAAGCACTCAATGGGCGACTTTGTCCTGGTGAAGGCTCTTTGCCAATTGTCGAGCTACTGCAAGCCGTGCCAGATGTACCTTTGTCCTTTGAAGTTCGTTCAAAGTTCTTGCGCGACATCAATGACCCAGTTGAGCGGGCGAAACATCTATTGAAGTTCGCGCAACAAACGTGTGGCGAATTTTAGTCAACAAAGAGAACGCGCAAAATTGATTTCAAGGTGAGATCATCCCAGGCCCGTCGATCAAGTTGTGGGGAGCCGGCTTCAATAAACACGCGACTGTTGATGAGTCCGAGTATCCAATAAGCAGTGGCCAAGGTGTCAAGGGTTGGGTCAACCCACCCGTTTTCTTGAGCACGATTGAAGGCAACTTGCATTCCGAGGCACATGCTGTTGTGGCTTTCGGTCAATGCAGTCGTCAGGTCGCGTCGACCATATGCTGACCCAAAAACACCTTGACGACTCTGGCGTATTGCCGAATTAATTGGGGCGATTTCTGATCTCACCATACGAATGACAACAGCACGGAAATCTTCTTTGGTTTTTGCTATTGCCGTGGCAACATCAAACTCTTCAATCATGGTGGCAAGACCACGTACGTAACGTTCAATTTGTGCGGCCTGTATCAGTGATTCACGATTGCCGAACAAATGAAACAGAGTGGTGACAGCGACACCAACGTGCTTGGCAATATCAACGACGCGAACGCCCTCTTCACCGTCAGTTTCGATAACGGCGATCGTCCGATTGAGCATGTCGCGGGCAGTGGTATCTATTTGCATCGTGGTACTAGTTCACTCGGTTCGTTCGGGTGTGAAGTAATCGGAGAGGGCAAAGTCGATCGGTTGATCAAAAAATGAACGAATACGCACCAAAAATCCCGAATCATCAACAATGAAAATCTCAATACTGCGAATTGTCACTTTTTGGCCATTGAGGTCGCCCTCGTTGCGCATCACTACGGCAGTTTCATTGCCGGCCGCGACAATGTGCTCGGGATGCAAAGTCCAGCGACGGCCAGGTTTGAACGAGCGATCCCAAGATTTGTAGACCGCGTCTAAACCCATCTTTTCGGGTGTGCCGACAGGGTCTTCAAAAACCATGTGTGGCGAGAACAACTGAATCCATGATTCTCGATCCATGGCATTCCATAAAGCGACGTGAGACCGGACTGCATTTTCAACAATTGTCATGATGTCCTAAGGGGCGACGGGAAAGAATTCTCCGACCACAGAACGAGTGCGTTCTAGTGAGACGGCAAGTTCGGCTTTCGTTTCTTCAGAAGTTGTTGGATCAACGAGGTCAGTCAAAACAGGTCGCACGACAACTCCATTGTATTTGTCGACCCAAATTGGGTGAGCAACTGGTTGCTCAACTTGCACCGAACCGTCGGGGTTAAGCGTGATGTTGGTTGTCACAATGACACCATCTTGAGTTTTGTTCGGAAATGCATCGGTGGTTGGCAAGTAACTAATCAGATTGCTTAAACCGAAAAGTGTCCAAACTCCGTTGACTTGTTCGATCTTTTGTACGACGTGAGCATGGTGGCCGACCACTAAATCAATCAATCCAGATTTGGTGATGGCATCGGAGTTCGTGAGTTGGAAATCACTGAGATCGGTCTGAGTTTCGCGTCCCCAGTGCATGCTCACGATGACAACGCGTGCCCCCATATCGCGAGCCTTTTGAGCATCAGCGATGATTCTCGCTGGGTCGATCAGCGCGGAGCGCCACGTTTCGCCATTCGGTGCTGGGATGTCATTGAACCCAAATGTGTACGAGAGATGCGTGACCTTGATGCCTTTGACGTCAAACACCTTTGGTTCAATTTCGTCCGGTGTTCGAGCCATTCCAGCTTGGCCGAGACCGAGCGCATCGAATTCATTGAGGGTTGCCTCGATACCTTTCACGCCTTTGTCAAACGAATGGTTGCTTGCGGTTGAGCAGCGATCAAATCCCATTCCTTTGATCGCCCACGCGAGTTCGGTCGGAGCTGAATAGAGCGGATTAGTCGTGGGCTTTTCGCCAAGGGCAACTAACGGAACCTCAAGGTGACAGATCGCCAGGTCGACGCCCTCAATCAGGGGCTTGACTCGGGCGAACATTGGGGTGAAGTCGTAGCCACTTCCGCCAGCGTTGACCGTGGCGGCTTTCCAGACTTGGCTATGGATCAAGATGTCGCCAGCAAAGGCGAGGCTCATGGTGACTGGCGAGGGGACCACAGTTGTGGTTTCGGCTGGGATGGTTGAAGTCTCGACGACTGGAGCCAAGGTGCTGGGGGTCAATGCCTGATCGGTGGCTTCAGGGGTTGTTTCGCCGTTCCCACAGGCGGCCAAGGTGAGGCCCAAGAGAATTGCAGCGGCGGTGACGAGGCGACGAAAGTGCACGGTGCGAGTTTAGTGATGGACGAGTGAGATTGATGAGAGCCCGCTGTACTGCTGGTGCACTCCATATGGCAATATTTGAACCTATGACCGTAAACATTGGAAATCTTCTTGCCCGTCGAGCCCACATCAATGGAACCATTGAGGCCCTGTATGACGTAGCTGCCGGGCGCCGCTACACCTACGCCGAACTCAACAGCGAAACCAACAAGGTTGCTTCGCTACTTGTTGATGCCGGAGTGAAAAAAGGTGATCGCGTTGCATTGTTGCAAATGAACTCGGCCGAGTTCATGACTGCGTTTTTCGCCACTGCCAAATTGGGTGCGGTCATCGTTCCGTTGAACTGGCGACTTGTTCCCGACGAGCTCGAATTCATCTTGAAAGATTCGGGAACAACCGTTCTTGTCTTCGGTGCAGAGTTTGCGGCAAATGTTTCTGAATTGCAGTCGCGCGGCGATCGCACCGACATCAAGTCGTGGCTATATGTAGGTGACGCTGCAACGAAGCCGGCATTCGCTCGTGACTTTGTCGCTGAATCAGCAACTATGTCGAACGCCGAGCCTGCGGTGACGGCATCTGGCGACGACTTGTTGTACATCATGTATACGTCGGGAACAACTGGTTTGCCCAAGGGCGTGATGCATTCACACAACACTCAATTTTGGGCGCTGTCAACGATGTGCACCACGAG
>JBIKYT010000027.1:0-27501 GCA_044355095.1 Ilumatobacteraceae bacterium | reverse complement strand
AATTACTTGCGTTGACGCTGATGGCGAGTACGGCGAAGCATCTTCTTGTGCTTCTTCTTACGCATGCGCTTACGTCGCTTTTTAATTAACGAACCCATAGGACCTCTCCAATGACAGACCTCACACGCTAGCGAGTTCGGGACCTCTATCCAAACGGCAAGTCCAAAGTCGGCTGAATTCGACCGATTGCAGATAACTTTGTTGACGGTTGGTAGCTCACAAGGCCGCTGATCGTTCCGGGGTCGTTCAATGGTAGGACGGCGGATTTTGATTCCGCGAATAGGGGTTCGAGCCCTCTCCCCGGAGCCACTGTGGTCTGAAGTACTGAGCAATGCGTGTGATATGACGGGGAGATGTCGTTATACGCCATTGTTCTCGCAGCCGGAGAAGGCACTCGCATGCGTTCGCAGCGACCCAAACCCTTGCATCTCATATGTGGTCGGCCCATGGTCATGCATGTCATTCATTCGCTCTCTGGCGTTCAACCCACACAAACCGTCATCGTTGTTGGTCATGGTGCTGATCAGGTGACGGCTCGTGTCACCACCGATTCACCCAGTTGGGCCAATGTCTCATTTGCGTCGCAGGTAGTCCAACGTGGCACCGGAGATGCAGTGAGCGTTGGACTCACCGCACTTGACCAATCGGTTGCCACAACCGCAGCCAGCGATCGACTAGCAGAGCACGATGACATGTCCACCATTCTCGTTTTGCCCGGCGACACTCCGCTATTGCGACGCGAAACAATCGACAATTTGGTCGCGCAACATGAAGCAAGTGGTCATGCAGCAACGGTGCTTGTTGCTCAACTTGATGATCCCACTGGATACGGAAGAGTTGTCCGTGCCAAAGACGGTCGAGTACTACGCATCGTGGAACAACGTGATGCATCAGACGAAGAACGCCAAATCAAAGAAATCAACACTTCGATTTATGCATTTCGACGCGACTTACTTGGACCAGCGTTACGACGCGTCACCCCAAACAATGCGCAATCTGAGTATTACTTGACCGATGTGGTTGCGGTACTCGCCGACATGGGGCACCAAGTCGGCGCAGTTATAGCCGATGCTCCCGAAACTCAAGGAGTCAATGACCGCTGGCAATTAGCTCTTGCTGAACGCGAACTTCGTTCGCGCACAAATCGTTTTTGGCTCCTCAACGGAGTCACCATGTTCGACCCTCGACAAACATTCATTGATGTCGACGTTCACATTGAACGCGACGTGACTCTGTACCCCGGAACCATGTTGCAAGGCGATACGCGCATTGGAGCCGGAAGCCAGATCGGACCTAACACGCGATTGGTCAATTGCGTCGTAGGTGCGAACTCGTTCGTCGAGAGCACCAGTGCTACGGATTCGCTCATTGGCGATAACGCCAAGGTTGGCCCGTTCGCACATTTATCGTCCGGCTCACGAGTCACTGATGGTCAGACGACTGGTGCGTTCTATGATTCAGACACCGCCGATTCAAAAACGTTTTGAATATCAGTCAGTAATGGAGGCCTCCGTTGAGCCAGATTGACAAAGTCACAACCAAGCGCATGTCCTTGTACTCGGGACGCACGCATCCGGCTCTTGCCAAAGAAGTGGCTGGTTACTTGGGAATCGAACTCGGCGAGCACAATTTGGTTGAATTTGCCAACGGTGAAGTTCGCCCCCGATTCAGCGAAAGCGTCCGCGGCTCGGACGTTTTCATCATGCAAAGCCATTTCGGCTGCGACGGCCGTTCCATCAACGACTCGATCATGGAACAACTCATCATGATTGACGCCGCTCAACGCGCTTCGGCCAAGCGCATCACTGCGGTGTGCCCGTTTTACGGATACGCCCGCCAAGATCGCAAAGCCGAAGGCCGCGAACCCATTACCGCTCGTCTCATCGCCGACTTGTTTAAAGCCGCTGGCGCCAAGCGCATGGTGTCCATCGACCTTCACAGCGGTCAGATCCAGGGCTTCTTTGATGGCCCCGTTGACCACCTCACGGCGATGCCCGTCATTGAGCAATACATTCGTGATAACGCCAAGAATCCCGTCATCGTCTCGCCTGATGCTGGTCGAATCAAAGTTGCTGAGCGTATGCAGCAACACCTTGGAGCCGATCTCGGAGCCGACTTGGCCTTCGTGTACAAGCGTCGCCCCAAGGGCAGCACCAATGTTGCCCAAGCGCTCGACGTCATCGGTGAGGTTGAGGGTCGCCTGTGCATTTTGACCGACGACATGATTGACACCGGCGGAACCATCGTTTCAGCCGCCCATTTACTGCTCGATAAGGGCGCCACCGAGGTTTGGGCCATGGCAACCCACGGCGTTTTGTCGGGACCAGCCATTGAACGCCTCACCAACTCGCGAATTGACCGCGTCGTCCTCACCAACACCTTGCCGCTCGCACCCGAGGCCCAGATCGACAAGATCAAGGTTTTGTCGGTCGGCAAAATCATCGCCGATGCCCTCGCAGCGGTCTTTGATGACACCAGTGTCAGCGAAATCTTCGGCGGCGAGAACCAGGCCTAATTCGCCTTCTCGCCCTTGTCAGGGTGGGAACCCGCTCAATACGCCTCTAGTATTGGCAACTGTTTGTGAACATCCGGACCATCGGGTCCGGCATGAAAGGTCTTGTCATGTCCACCACCCTCGTAGCAACATCTGGCCGTAACACAGGAAGTGCCGCTTCACGCCGCCTCCGCCGTGAAGAGAAGATTCCTGCCGTGATTTACGGTCAGGGTATGGAGCCGATCTCGGTCATCATCGAGCGCCGCGACCTGCGCAACGCGTTGTCAGGCGCCGCTGGTTCAAACACCATCCTTGAGATCAGCGTTGACGGAAACGTTTACCCCGCCGTGGTGAAGGAAATGCAGCGTCACCCAGTTCGTCGCACCGTGGCTCACGTTGACTTCTTGCGCATCAACATGAGCGAAGAACTCACCATCTCAGTTCCCGTGGTCTTGGCTGGCGAAGCAAAGGCTGTTTTGGCCGACGGCGGACTCGTCGACGCATCGTCTGACACCATTGACATCGTCACCACTCCGGCCAACATGCCGAGCGAGATCACCATTGACATCACCAACATGCAGCCTGGCGACGTTATTCGCTTGGGCGAAATCAAGTTGCCTGCCGGAACTCGTGCACTTGGTGACCCTGAATTGGCAATCGTTACCGCCATTGCTGGTTCAAAGGCTGAAGCCGCCCCCGCCGCTGCCGAAGGCGCTGCCCCGGCTGCTGGTGACGACAAGCCCAAGTCCTGAGATAGTCCGTGGGCCTCTTTGGCCGCTCCGGAAAAGAATCCGCTCACTCGGGTAAAAGCGTGTCTACTTTCGATGCTCTCGTTATCGGTCTCGGAAATCCTGGCAAGCAATATGCGCGTTCGCGCCACAACGTTGGTGAAGAAGTCGTCGTTGAACTGGCGCGTCGGAACAATGAAACATTGCGCGCTAGTCGTGACTCGGCCCTTGTTGCTGAAGTTCGCCTGACTGGTGGGAAGCGCGCAGTTCTCGCATTTCCGACGACGTTCATGAACGAATCAGGACAGGCCACAAGCAAGTTGATGCGTCGTTACGGCTTTAAATCGGTTGATGCTCTCATCGTTGTGCAAGATGAACTCGATCTTGAACCCGGAACTGTGCGCATCAAAAAAGGTGGCGGACTCGGTGGTCACAATGGTCTTCGCAGCATCACGTCACATGTTGGAACTCAAGAGTTCATTCGAGTTCGCCTCGGAGTCGGCAAACCCAGCAACAAAGAGCAAGGCGCCAACCACGTACTCTCAAAAGTTCCGGCCGCCGAACGGCAAACACTTGATGTTGCTGTCAATGTTGCCGCTGATGCGGTCTTGAAAATCATCGCCGACGGCGTAGATGCTGCAATGAATATGTACAACTCGTTGTGAGCAACTGCGCATGATCACTTCTCAGACCGGAGCACTTCAGTCTCTCGCAACTCTCTTACGTGATGACAAAGCATTGATGTCACTCATCGGTTCGCCCGATGGCACCGTGGCAGTCCCCGAAACAGCACGCAGCATTGCAATTGCCGCTCTCGCTCAACTGTCAGGTCGTCGCCCCGTCGTCGTGGCTTGCCCAACGAGCACCATGGCAACACAACTTGCCGACGACATCAAAGCCTTCATGCCCGCAGGTGACGTGATGTTGTTCCCGGCATGGGAGACATTGCCATTTGAACGAGTGAGTCCCAGCGTTGAAACTATGGGTCGGCGTCTTGAAGTGTTGTGGCGGCTGCAATCTGAAGACCGCACACCACAAATCATCGTGGCCAGTATGCGCGCGCTACTGCAACAACTCGGTCCCGACACTGCGACGAATCAACCCGTCATTATTCGCAAAGGAATGTCCCTTGACCCTGATGAACTATTGCGCACCTTGGTCAATGGTGGATATCGCCGCGAAGAGTTAGTTGAACATCGCGGCGAAGTCGCTCGACGTGGCGCAATCATTGACGTCTTTCCCTCGACGGCCGATGCACCAATTCGAATTGATTTGTGGGGCGACGAAGTTGATCGTCTCACCAATTTCTCTGTTCACGACCAACGCAGTGATAACGACCTTGAAGAAGTTACGATATTCCCTGCCCGCGAATTGATTTTGAATGACGCTGTTCGAGAGCGAGCAGCCGCCATGGTCGGCGCCGAGCCATGGGGCCGCGAACACTGGGAGCGTTTAAGTGAAGGTGCACTGTTTGACGGAATGGAAAGTTGGCTTCCCTGGCTTACCGAATCACCCACATTATTGAGCGATATTCTTCCGCGCGGTTCAAAGATGCTGTTGATTGAGCCACGAAGAATGCGCGATCGTGCCGCAGATCTTCTCGCCGAAGAAGCCGATCTTGCCAAAGCACTTGCCTCATCGTGGGCGCGTGATGCCGAACGTGATTTTCCGCGTCTCTATTCGCCACCCGATCGACTGCTCAGTGAAACACGGGGCTCCTGGAATCTCATTCCTGTTGCTGATGGTCCCGACATGCCTCTCATGGAGGCAAGCGGTTGGGGCGCAATGGGCGGCAGTGGTGATGGCATCGCCGAACGGATGCGCACGTTGTTGACACAGGGTTATCGCATTGTTGTTGCCGCCGATGGTGAAGGTTCGGCACAACGTCTCAGCGAAATATTCAGCAACGCCGGATTACAACTTGATATTTACCATGAACTCGTTGATGGAAAAGCTCCGAATCTCACCAGCAAAGGCGGGGCCATCGTGGTGACGTCGTTGCACCGCGGTTTCAGCATTCCATCGGCCAAAGTTGCCGTCATCACCGAATCTGACATCACGGGTCGTCGCCGGTCGCATCGTCAACCTCGACCGAAAAAACGTGAAGGCGGAACAGTCTTCGAAGATCTCAAAGCAGGCAACTACGTCGTTCATTACATTCATGGTGTCGCCAAGTACGAAGGCATGGTCAAACGTACGGTCGGCGGAATTGAACGCGATTACTTGTTGCTCGCGTACAAGGGTGGCGACAAGTTATACGTGCCATCTGATCAAATCGACACAGTTCGTCATTACGTCGGTGGCGAAACACCGGTGCTTCATCGTTTAGGTGGAAGCGATTTTGCAAAATCAAAATCGAAGGTTCGCAGTGCAGTCCGCGAAATCGCTCAAGAACTCGTTGTGCTGTATCAAAAGCGAGTGAGTGCTCAAGGACACGCATTCAGCATTGACACGCCGTGGCAATTTGAAATGGAAGATTCATTTCCTTACGTTGAAACTCCCGATCAGAAAAAAGCCATTGACGACACCAAGTCCGATATGGAACGACCGTTCCCCATGGATCGCCTGGTTTGTGGTGATGTGGGCTTCGGTAAAACTGAAATTGCCGTTCGTGCCGCGTTCAAAGCCATCCAAGATGGCATGCAAGTTGCAGTTCTAGTGCCAACAACTCTGCTCGCTTCACAACATGGCAACACTTTCTCTGATCGGTTCGCCGGCTATCCCATTCGCGTTGAAGTCTTGTCGCGCTTTCTCACCAATGCCGAAGCCACCAAAGTCATCAAGGGTCTTGAATCCGGCGATATTGATTGCGTTATTGGCACGCACCGACTGTTGTCAAACAACGTCAAGTTCAAAAATCTCGGACTATTGATTGTTGACGAAGAACAACGCTTCGGAGTGCAACACAAAGAGGCAATGAAACATCTCAAAGCCGATGTTGATGTTCTCACGTTGACCGCAACGCCAATACCTCGAACGTTAGAGATGAGCCTTGTTGGCATTCGCGATTTAAGTTTGTTGCAAACTCCCCCAGCTGACCGCCAGCCGATTCTCACATTCGTTGGTGAATACGACGAACGAGTCGCCGTCGAATCAATTCGTCGCGAGCTTTTGCGCGAGGGTCAAGTTTTCTGGGTCCATAACCGAGTGCAATCAATTGAAGAATGCGCTGAACGACTTCGTGAACTCGTACCTGAGGCTCGCGTCGCAATCGCCCACGGCCAAATGGATGAAGGCACTCTTGAGCAAGTTGTCGTTGACTTTTGGGAAGGCAATTTCGATGTGCTCGTGTGCACAACCATCATCGAAAGCGGAATCGATATGCCAACGGTCAACACCTTGGTCGTTGAACGTGCCGACTTGTTAGGCCTGGGACAGATGCACCAACTTCGCGGCCGCGTCGGCCGCAGCGGCCAACGTGCCTACGCCTATTTGTTCCACCCCAAAGACAAAGTCTTAACCGAAGATGCGTACGAAAGACTGCGCACCATTGGTGAATCAACCGAACTCGGAAGTGGTTTCAAAATTGCGATGCGCGACCTTGAAATTCGCGGAGCGGGCAACTTACTTGGCGAATCACAAAGCGGACATATCGCCGCAGTTGGCTACGACCTGTACTGCCAGATGGTCACCGAAGCCGTTGGCGAAATGAAAGGCGAACCTGTTCGCGAACCTTCAGAAATTCGTATCGATGTTCCGACCGACGCTTTCTTGCCGAAGGATTATGTCACCAAGGAAGAACTGCGCCTCGAGGCTTACCGACGCTTGGCTTTGGTGACGACCCCCGAAGAAGTTGACGATATTCGCAATGAGTGGGTTGACCGTTACGGCCCAGTGCCAACTCCGGCTGACACATTGCTGTCGGTTGGCTTACTGCGCGCCGAATGTCATCGCCTCGGTCTCAATGAACTCAATATTGCGTCACACCAAGCCCGCCTCGGACCCATTGATCTGAAAGTCAGCGAAACGGCGCGCTTGCGTCGCCTGTCACGCGAGGCGCTTCACAAAGAAGCCGTCCGACAACTCGTCGTCCCCATTCCGCGAGGCCAAGAACCGGCATCTTTCCTCGTCAATTTCTTGCGCGAACTCTTCCCTGCCCAGTCGGCAGGGTAGTTTTGATGATCGTGCTTACTCCTCGCCGACTCATCGCTCTTTCAGTTCTCGCCCTCACAGCCATGACCGCCACGACAGCGTGTTCGTCGGTCACCAAAGACGCCGCGCGTTTCAACGACGAATCATTATCAAATAGCGAATTTGATGATCTGCTCGTTGGTTACGCCACTGCAATTCCCGAGGCCTTCTTGACGAGCGGAAATCTTGATATCGCCGCCGCTCAGGCCATTGTGCAGAACTGGATTTCAACTCAAGCCATCGTGGCTGCGCTCAAGAATGCTGGCGTCGAAATCACTGATGAAGATCGCAGTGCAGCACTTGAAGCGCTGCAAGCCGAACCGGGCTTTACGGATGCGCCGCAAGTTGTTCAAGATTTCTATGTTTTGGCCAGCGCGTCACAAGGTGTCGCCAACCGAGAATTTGTCATGAGTGCCGATGACCTCGGATCGCTCTATAACGAAAAAGGCGCCCAGTCTGGCGCAGTTTGTCTGCGTGCGATTTTGGTAGAGACCAAAGATGAGATCGACGCGGTGAGCGCCCGACTCGATGCCGGCGAAGATTTTGCTGCAATCGCTCAAGAAGTTTCGCTTGACTCCTCATCTGCCAACGGTGGCGCATTACAAGATCAGACCACTGGCAGCGGTTGTCTTGAACAAGCAGCATTTGAAAATCAAGTCACTCCCGAGTTCTTGACGGCACTTGCTGACGCCACAGTTGGCGAAGCAACTGCTGCGTTTGAAATCGCCACAGTTGGCTGGGTCGTGCTTCTTGTTCGTCCCTTTGACGATGTCGCAGATGATGTCGCCAGCGTGATCGGTGGCAATGGCGCAATTGAGGCTGGCCGCTCGGTTCTGAGCGAGGCCAAGGTTTGGGTCAGTCCCGAATACGGCCGCTGGGATGCATCAATTCTCGGCCTCGTCCCCGTCGGCTGATGCCTCTTGCCAATCTCCCCCGTATTGAAATCGTCGGACTGGGTCCCTCAGCCGATGAATACATCACCGATCACACTCGCCAAAGAATCGCGGCTCATCAACACCGCTTCTTAAGAACTGCACAACACCCGAGCGCCCACTTAGTTGTTGATGCAATTACTTTTGACGAGCGCTACGAAACGTCTGGGACTTTCGACGATGTCTACATCGGCATTGCCGAAGATCTCATCGCCGCAGCGATTCAACATGGCGAAATCTTGTACGCAGTGCCAGGGTCACCATTGATTCTTGAACAAACCGTTCGCTTGCTGATGTCAGATGATCGCATCGAATGCATCGTGAACCCTGCAATGGGCTTTTTAGAGATTGCTTGGGCCCGACTTGGCATTGATCCGATCGAACACAGTGTGCGGCTCATTGACGGACACCAATTTGCAACTGCTGCCGCAGGATTGACCGGACCACTTCTCATTGCTCACTGTCATGCCAACTGGGTGTTATCAGATATCAAACTTGCCGCCGAAGATGCTGACAACGTGAGCAATGACGACATGCCGGTCGTCATCTTGCATCATCTTGGTTTGTCCGATGAAGTGGTGATGACTGTTCCGTGGAGCGAACTAGATCACAGTATTGAAGCTGATCATTTAACGTCGATCTATATTCCCGAGTTACGCGCACCAGTTGGAAAAGATCTCATCGCGTTTCACGAACTTGCCCGAACGCTACGCCGCGAGTGCCCCTGGGACCGTGAACAAACTCACCAAACGCTGACAACGTATTTGTTGGAAGAGACATATGAAGTGGTTGATGCCATCGCGGCACTCGACATTGACGATGCGCACACCGACGAACATCTCATCGAAGAACTCGGCGACTTGTTGTATCAAATTGAATTTCACGCTGCGATCGCCGAACAAGAAGGTCGCTTCACCATGGGAGATGTCGCACGGGGCATTCACGAAAAATTGGTGCGCCGTCATCCGCATGTCTTCGCTCCTAACGAAAATTCTGAGGTCGGATCTGATGCTCTCGTGAAGTCATGGGATGACATCAAGAAGGCCGAAAAGGCCGCCAAGGGAATTGTGGCCGGCCCGTTTGATGGCATTCCTCAAGCGACTGGTTCATTGGCCTACGCCTCGGCAATTTTGAAGCGGGCCACCAAGGCCGGCGTGCCGATCGAATTGCCAAGCCCTGGTGCTCAAGAGCTCGGTGACATCACCGATCTCGGAATGCATTTGTTAGAAGTTGTGGCCGAATGCCGACGCCGTGGGGTTGATCCTGAGGTCGCCTTACGAAAAGTCAGCAATATTCAGCGACAAAATGCTGAACGACACACTGATGCCTGAGGGGTTTGGGCACTGGTTTCACTAGTTTGGGTTCATGACCGAGATCATCAGCATTTTTGGACGAGAAGTTCTTGACTCCCGTGGCAACCCCACCGTCGAGGTTGAGGTTGAACTTGATTCAGGAGCACGAGGACGCGCCATGGTTCCGTCTGGCGCAAGCACTGGCGAACACGAAGCAGTCGAATTGCGCGACGGTGGTCGTCGTTATGGCGGCAAAGGAGTCCTGACGGCGGTCGGTTTCGTCAACGGCGAAATTGAAAGTGCACTCGTTGGTTGCGATGCTCTCGAACAACGCATGGTTGACATCGTGCTCAAGGACCTTGACGACACACCCAACAAAGCGCGTCTTGGCGCAAATGCAATGCTCGGAACCAGTCTCGCTGTTGCGAAGGCAGCAGCAAATTCACTCGGACTTCCATTGTGGCGCTACGTCGGCGGACCCAACTCGCATGTTCTTCCCGTCCCCATGATGAACGTCATCAATGGCGGCGCCCATGCTGACAACACCATCGATCTTCAAGAGTTCATGATCATGCCCGTTGGCGCACCAAGTTTCCGTGAAGCACTTCGTTGGGGAACCGAGACATACCACCAACTCAAAAAGATCTTGCACGGCAAGAGTTTGTCGACTGCAGTTGGTGACGAAGGTGGCTTTGCTCCAAACCTCGCGACCAACGAAGATGCGATCAAGATTTTGGTTGAAGCCATTACCGCTTCAGGCTTTACTCCGGGAACCGACATCGCCATTGCACTCGATCCGGCCATGAGCGAGCTCTATAAAGACGGCCGTTATCACCTAGCCGGCGAAGGAAAAGTTTTGTCGAGCGATGAACTCGTTGCTTACTGGGCACGTCTTGTCAGCACCTACCCCATCGTGTCCATCGAAGACGGCATGGCCGAAGATGACTGGGATGGTTGGAGTGCGCTCACCAACGAACTCGGCACCAAAGTTCAACTCGTCGGTGACGATTTGTTCGTCACCAATGCGGCCCGTTTAGCGATGGGTATTGAGCGCAAGGTTGGCAACAGCGTTCTCGTCAAGGTCAACCAAATCGGCACCTTGACCGAAACTCTTGAGACCGTTGAACTTGCATCGCGTCACCGCTACACGAGTGTTATGAGTCACCGCAGTGGCGAAACCGAAGATGCAACAATCGCCGACCTCGCAGTCGCAACGAATTGCGGACAGATCAAGACGGGCGCCCCTGCTCGTAGTGATCGCGTCGCCAAGTACAACCAGTTGTTGCGCATTGAAGAGCAGCTTGGCGAAACTGCGGCATTCCGCGGACGCGCAGCGCTTGCTCCTTTGGCCTGAGACAACTCGCCCAAATCCTGTCGAGTTGGGGATGATCCCACTTGAGGCACCAAAACGGGCAGAATGTAGGGATGGCTCGCGGCAACAAGACTTCTAGCATTCCGCGCTCGCCGAGCCGATTGCGCAGAGCAACAAAAGCCGCCGCAAAAAAGGGTGCTCGCAAGACTGCCCGATCAAAAATTGCTGCGGTCTCCGATCTCACCCGCCCGACCCCTCGCTCGGAGCGCATCGTTCCCAAATTTCTGGGTCGAGTGGCGTTGCTGCTCGGGTTCTTAGTGGTGGTCTTTTCCTTCGGCAACTCTTTCTTGGTTCTGCCCTTGACCTCATGGTTCGGACAACGCACCGAAATCGATAGTCGGCAATCTGAACTCGACACCATCAAGAAGGCCACGGACGAACTTCAGACCGAAGTTGACCGACTCAAAACCCCCGAAGGCGTTCAAGATGCCGCCCGCGAAGAACTCGGCTTTGTGGTCGCTGGCGAAGCCCGTCAGCAAATCGTCGGCGAAGCCACCGCCCCCATCGATCTCCCCACGGGCTGGCCATACGATCTCGTCACCCAGATCATTTCGGTCAAAGTCAACGATGCCGCCATGAAGGCCGCAGCCGAGGCGGCCAAGAACGCCCCCGACACCACGGCAGCGCCGATCACCACCGAGGCGCCCGCCATGACTCCCGCGCCGATCGTCGCCGAAGTCCCTGTCAGCACCCCATAAACCCTGTTTCGACCGTGACACGGTCGGCTTGCTCGGAGTAAGGTCGCAAGTGCTGAGAGAAGTTCTCAGTTGATGTCCACGGGGGTTTAGACGTGACCGGTAGCAGCATTCTTGGCACACGAGTTCTTCGCAAAGAAGATCCAAAGTTTTTGACAACGGGCGGTAAGTACGTTGACGACTTGTTTGAAGAAGAGCGTCTTGTTGGCGCCGTTCATGTGACGTACGCGCGCTCGTCAGCTGCGCATGCTCGCATCCTTTCGATTGACACATCCGAGGCCGAAGCAATGCCCGGTGTCATCGCGGTCTTCACCGCTGAATCACTCGCGCTGCAGCCCGTGCCCGCAGCGTTCAACCCGATGGTTGCGCGCACACTTCTCGCAAGCGACAAAGTTCGTTACGTCGGCGAGCCCGTGGTCGCCATCGTCACCGAAACTCGCGAACAAGGCGAAGATGCTGCCGAAGCAATCATCATTGACTATGACTATCTTGAAGCGTTCGTTGATGTTGAGGCAGCGATGGTGAGTTCAACACTCATTTACGAATCAGCCGGAAGCAACGTTGTCTTCGACACAACCGTGCTCGGAATTCCTGACAACACTGGCGACGCCTACTTCGAAGGTTGCGAAGTGGTTGTGAAGGGTCGTTTCATGAATCAGCGCGTTGCACCGTGCCCACTCGAAGTTCGTGGAGCCGCTGCTGTATGGGGAGCCGACGGACGTTTGACGCAATGGTTGTCAACGCAGCACGCACAAGGTGGCGTTGATCCGATTGCGGCAGCCAACGGAGTTGACAAAGAACTCGTGCATATTTTGACCCCTGATGTGGGTGGCGGATTTGGTGCCAAGATCGGCGCCTACCCCGAAGAGTTGTTGCTCGGCGTGATCGCCAAGAAGATTGGTCGTGCCGTGAAGTGGCGCGAAACCCGCACCGAATCAATGATGGCTCTTGGTCATGGCCGCGCCCAGTTGCAGTACATCACCATCGGTGGAACCAAGGAAGGCAAAGTAACTCACTACCAGTTGCACGCCATTCAAGATTCCGGTGGATTCGCTGACATGGGAACAATCTTGGCCCCATTCATGACTCGTCCGATGTCAAGTGGTGTGTACGCCATTCCCAACATCGAATGCCGCACCACCTCGGTTGTCACCAACACCACGCCAATCGTTGCGTATCGCGGCGCCGGTCGCCCCGAAGCCACTGCCGCCATTGAACGCGCCATGGATTTGTTTGCCCTTGAAATTGGTAAGGATGCTGCTGAAGTTCGTCGCATGAACCTCATTCCGAAGTTCCTAGAACCCCACACCACTGTCGTCGGCCAGACTTACGACGTCGGCGATTACGAAACCGCACTCGACAAGGCACTTGCTGCCGCTGACTACAAGGCACTTCGTGCCGAACAAGCCAAGCGCCGTGCCAGCGGAGATGCAAAGCAACTCGGAATCGGCGTCAGTGTCTACGTTGAAATCACCGGCGGCGTCGGCAACGGCGAGTCAGCCAAAGTTGAAGTTCTTGAAGATGGACGCGCCGTTGTGTACACCGGAACCTCACCTCACGGCCAGGGACATGACACGTCATGGTCAATGCTCGTGCAAGAGCAGACCGGTATTCCGATGGACAAAATTGAATTGGTTTGGGGCGACACCGACCTCGTTCCGATCGGAACCGGAACCATGGGTTCACGTTCATTGCAGCAAGGTGGAAACGCCGTGTTCCAAGTCGCGGGAACTCTTGCTGAAAAGGCCAAGTCAGTTGCTGCTCGTTTGCTCGAAGTCAGCGAAGCCGATGTTGTTCTCGACAAGGCCCGCGGCGCATTCCATGTTGTTGGTACTCCTGCAGTCACCAAGACTTGGGCCGATCTCGCAGTTGCCGAAAAGGGAACCGGCGGACTCTTGCACGACGAAGTGATCAATGTTTCAGGAGCAACCTTCCCCTTCGGCGCACACATCGCCGTCGTTGAGGTTGATACCGAAACTGGTCGCGTCAAGCACTTGCGCCAAGTTGCGTGCGATGATGCTGGCAAGGTTCTTAACCCAATGTTGCTCGACGGACAGATTCATGGTGGCGTTGCCCAGGGTGTCGCTCAAGCGTTGCTCGAAGAAGTGTTGTATGACGCCGACGGCAACCCGACCACCTCAAACTTGGCCGACTACGGATTTATCTCGGCGGCCGAATTGCCAAGCGTTGAAGTCATTCACATGGAAACTCCAACTCCGGTCAACGCCATCGGCGCTAAGGGAATTGGCGAATCAGGCACCATTGGTTCGACCCCGGCGATTCAGTCGGCCGTTGTGGACGCGGTATCGCACCTTGGCGTGAAGCACATTGAAATGCCTTGCACCGCCGAGCGGGTGTGGCGAGCAATTCAAGCTGCCCAGTAAATAATCCAACTCTGTTCAGGGAAGGCCCGATCGTCAACGGGGACGTTGATCATCGGGCCTTTTCATATATCGAGTTCAAGAACTTGTAGAGTGCAACCTTGTGACCCAAGCCCCCATCATCGCAACTGGACTCTCGCGCTCGTTCGGAACTGGCGACAGCGCCATCAAAGCCGTTGACGGAGTTGACCTCGAAGTTCAACAAGGCGAAATTTTCGGTTTTCTCGGACCCAACGGCGCAGGCAAAAGTACCACCGTACGGATGTTGACAACGCTGCTCAAACCCTCCGCCGGTACTGCATTCGTTGCTGGTTACGACGTTGTCAAAGATGCTGACAAAGTACGTCGATCAATCGGTGTCGCTCTGCAAGATGCCGCCATTGACCCACTCATGACTGGTCGTGAACTTCTCACACTGCAGGCCGTGTTGTACGGACTCTCAAAAGTCGCCGGCAAGAACCGTGGCGAAGAATTGTTGGAACGAGTTGGTTTGACGGCCGCCGCCGACCGGCGAGTTGGAACTTATTCAGGCGGAATGCGTCGACGACTCGACCTCGCGTTGTCACTCGTTCATGAACCAACTGTGTTGTTTTTGGATGAGCCCACAACTGGTCTTGATCCCATGAGCCGACTCACGTTGTGGGAAGAAGTCAAGCGCCTGAACGCCGGCGGAACCACGGTGTTGTTGACCACGCAATATCTCGAAGAAGCCGATCAACTTGCTGATCGCATTGCAATCATTGATCACGGACACATCGTGCGTCAAGGTGCGCCTCGTGAACTCAAAGCATTGGTTGGTTCGCCAACACTGAGCATCAGTGTGGCCAGTAGCGAGACTGATGAGGCTCGTTCAATTTTGGCGCGCTTTGGTGATCTGCGCCCGACATCTGAAGGAACTCTCGGTGTTGGACTTGCTCGTGGCGCCGAAGATGTTGCAGCCGTCATTCGTGCACTTGATGAAGCTGGTCTCAAAGTTCGCCACCTCGAACTTGATGAGCCAAGTCTTGACGACGTGTTTGCTGAAGCAACGGGTTATCGCCTTGAAGGTGCTGATGCCGCCAACAAACCAACTGAATCCGAAACCGCTCCGGAAGCGAAGAAATCGCGCCGAGGACGCAAATGAGTGTCTCTATTGCTGATCCGAAAATGATGGCGTCATCGAGTTCGGCTCGCTCACTTCTGCGCCACACATTTGTTCTGACTCGACGAAGTGTTGTCGGTCGTTTACGACAGCCGGCGGTGTTGGCCCCGGCGTTTATCTTCCCATTGTTCTTTGCTGCACTCGGATCAGCAAGCTTCAACAAACTCGCGAGCGACCCCTACTTCACCGCGAATATTGCAACGTCATTCATGAATTACGCAGTTGCGGGAGCAGTTTTGCAAGGAGTTCTCTTCGGATCAACTTCAGCGGCCGGCGACTTAGCAACCGATATTGAACAAGGATTCTTTGAACGCCTTCTGGCATCACCCATTAGTCGCACCGCAATCGTCTTGGGTCGCCTGGCAGCGAGCATGGTGGTTGCTGTTGTTCAAGTGGTTATCTTCATGGCGATCTTTTTAGTGGCAGGTGCCCGCATTGAAAGTGGTCCCATCGGATTCATTGGCTTGATTGGTGGAGGTGCCCTACTTGCTCTCGCAATGAGCGCAATGATGGCCGGCCTAGCCATCAAGTCGGGAAGCCCTGAAGTTGTTCAGGGCGCTTTCCCATTGGTCTTCGTTTTGATGTTCTTGTCGTCGGCCTTCTTCCCCCGCCACTACATGAAGGGCTGGTATCGAACTGTCGCCGACTGGAACCCGTTATCGCACATCGTTGAAGGAATGCAGGGTTTCATGAATCATGAATTGAGCGCGTCGCAATTCGCTAAATCGTGGCTTATTCCCTTCGTCCTAGCAATCATCGGGATCGCCTTTGCGCTTCGTGCACTGAATAATCGATTGGCCGCGTCATGAGCAACACCATTACCGAACAAACAGTCAACACTCGTACAATTTCTGACGGTGCGCGACCTTTCGAGGTTGTTGCCATTTTGGTCAAGCGCTCCATGATGCGCGTGCGACGCATGCCCTCGGCATTTATTCCTTCACTCGTGATGCCAGTGTTTCAACTCATTGCGTTTAGCGGCGCTTTCGGATTTGCTGTGACAAGTCTTGGCATTAAGAACGCTCTCGACTGGTACGTGCCCTTAAATGCAATGCAGGGAGCCAGTTTTGGCGCACTCGGAGTGAGCTTTGGACTCATCAATGACATGCAAACGGGCTTCTTCGACCGCATACTCATGGCGCCAACCCCACGTTGGGTCACCGTGGTTTCATCGCTGGCCGCCGCGGTTGTTCGTTGTGTTGTTCCCATTACTTTTGTGGTCATTGTCGGATATATCGGTGGCATGAATACTCCCGGTGGCTTCATGGCCATTGTGTGCGTAGCAATCGCTTCAATCGCAATTGCTGTAGTGGCGGCGGGTTTCGCGCTCGGTCTCACTTTTCGGATGCGCAATCTTGGGGCAGCAACCCTTACTCAGTTCGCAATTTTCTTCACCATCTTTTTGTCAACCTCACAAGTTCCCTTGTCGGCCATGAGTGGATGGCTGCGCGGTGTTGCCCGCATCAATCCGATGACCAACATCTTGCGCTTTGCGCGCCAAGGTTTCTTGGGCGACGTGACGTGGGAGCAGTCATGGGGCGGCATCATCGCGATGGCTGTGCTCTTGATTCTGACTTTCATCTATGCCATGACTGGCATCAAGAAGTTTGATCAATAACTCAAACTATTTGGTAACGATTTGTGCGCCTTCGGGCAAAGTCTTCAACAATTCATCGGAGACCCAGCACGATGTGAGATGCAAGGTGGATCGAATACGAACGACCCGTTTGGGTTCGTTCACTCCCCGACCACACATGGACAACGCTGCTTTGACACACGCTTCTTCATCGCGTAACACCATCGGCATTCGACTACGTCGCACGCCCGATGGACCTGCCGTAAAACAGTTGAGATATGTCTTTTGCCAATCAATCTGTTCGGCAACACTCGCTGGAATGAAATCAGCCAGGCCGATTCCGAGAACATTGCCAGCCGAAACTTCAGTGATCCCCAACAAGACGATCGTGGCGACCCGCAATTGATCGGTTTCAGCTAACCCGTGAACCCAGAATCGACCAGTGACATTTGGGTCCATCGTGGTTCCAGAAATATCTTTTCCGCCACGTTCAATGATCAATACATCAATGTCACTGAAAGGCAATAGCGGAACCAGATCACGCGCCATTTCGGTGAGACGACGTTCTTCATCACCACCCACTTGCGAACTCGTTAATGCACTCACCGAAACAATGTCGCCAGATGCCGATTCAACTGAAGCCACTCCACCTAACAACCGGCCAGTTTCCCGCAAGGCATCAATACCTTCAAGTAAACGTTCGCGCATTTCAAGTGGGCCACATGAATGAATTTGCGCGGCACCTGGTTGCTTACCAAAACCAACAACCGCCATTTTTGTGCAACCGCTTTCGATCGGCCCTTTGAAACAAGTGTGGGGCTTAATGCGATTCACCGGCAAAATTCGATCGGCAGCGGCGGCAAAACGATCAAGATAAATCGGCATCCCACTGGGCGTACGCGCGACTTCGACGGTGTCCATTGTGGCGCGAATTTCCGCACCGACGGTTTCTGGCGTCATGCCGAGCGAGGCCAGCATGTCAAGTTGCCCATCGGCGGTGCCACCACCGTGGCTCCCCATCGCTGGCACAACAAATGGCTCGGCTCCAAGTTCGCGTAGTCCTTCGATTGTGCCGCGCAACAAATCAACGCGCTGAGTTAGCCCGCGACTACCACCACCAACTGCAACACTCATTCCTTTTTCAACATCACCAGCAAGACTTTCAATGACCGCTCGACGCGTCGTCGCAACAACATCGGTGACCAAATCTGGACTGGGTATTGCTAAGCGAAGTTCCGTGAGTTCGGGAATATGCAAATCAGCGTGAAAAGGCAGATCGA
The DNA here is from genome assembly GCA_044355095.1 of Ilumatobacteraceae bacterium. Lineage (GTDB taxonomy): Bacteria > Actinomycetota > Acidimicrobiia > Acidimicrobiales > Ilumatobacteraceae > Casp-actino8. Next base: position 9,479 of record JBIKYT010000027.1, on the reverse strand, counting down.
TGCCTGCGCTTAACTGCTCCCAGCCTTTTTTACCAATACCGACTTCGCCCATGCCTACATCGTGGCAGATCACCTACGCTTGACCTGTGCGCATCGTCAGCTTGCTCCCGTCCACCACCGAAATCGTTTTTGATCTCGGGCTGGGAGATCAACTTCTTGGTGTCACCTTTGAATGCAATTTTCCTCCCGAGGCCCGACAGAATCGCGAAATTGTGGTCGGTGGAATGGACACAAAACATCTCACACCACTCGAGATCGACGAACTCGTCCGTGCCCGACTCGCCGCCGGCGACGAGTTGTATTCGCTAGATGACGAAGCCTTGGCCCGTTGTAACCCCGATCTCATCTTGAGCCAAGACCTCTGCCGCGTCTGTGCGGTACCAAGTGGCGAGGTCGATCTTGCAGTTGCCCGCCTCAATTGCCAGGCAACGGTTTTACAGATTGATCCGCACACGCTGATTGAGGTCATCGATTCGGTGCAAACCGTCGCTGATGCCGCCGGCGTCCCCGAGCGTGGGCACATCTTGGTTTTGGCTTTACATCAGCGCCTCACCGATCTTCGACGACGAACCGACGCCCATCTCACGGGCAAGGACCGACCAACCGTGTTCGTTCTTGAGTGGATTGAACCTCCTTTTATCGGCGGTCATTGGGTACCCGATCTCGTCGCAGCCGCTGGCGGGCAACCCATCTTGGCCCGCCCGGGCGAACGCTCGGTACCTAGTACTTGGGAAGCCATTCGCGAGGCCGATCCCGACCACATCATCGTCGCACCGTGTGGCTACGGCTTGTCAGGCGCCCGTGAACAGGGACTCAAGGTTCTTGACCAGATGCCAGCTCGAGCCGCTGTGTGGGCCATTGATGCCGACGCCGTCGTCGTGCGTCCCGGACCTCGTTTAGTGGACGGGGCCGAAGCAATTGCCGCCGCCCTTTTTGGTCCCGAAATCGCCGGCCTCCCTGCACTTCCTGCCGAGGTCATCCAGCGTCTACGGTAGGGGTGTTCCGATACACGGGGTTGCCCCGAAATCGGGCAGAATAGGTCACCTGCTTGTCACGAATGCACTCAGCATTCGCGGAGCGGCTTTTGAAGGGGGAATCACTGTGGAGATCAAAGTCACTGTGAACGGCAAAAAGTTCACCAGCGATGTCGAGCCGCGTACGCTGCTCGTGCATTACGTGCGTGATGTTCTTAATCTCACTGGCACCAACGTCGGTTGCGACACATCATCATGTGGCGCTTGCAGTTTGCATCTTGACGGTGAAGCCGTGAAGAGTTGCACCGTACTTGCAGTGCAGGCCGACGGATCCGAGATCACCACGATCGAAGGTATGGCCGCCGCTGATGGAACGTTGCACCCGATGCAACAGTCGTTCATGGAGAACCATGGCTTGCAGTGCGGATTCTGCACACCCGGAATGGTGATGGCAGCAACAAGTTTGCTCAAAGAGATTCCCAACCCCACCGAAGAAGAAGTTCGCATCGGTCTCGAAGGCAACTTGTGTCGTTGCACCGGTTACCACAACATCGTCAAGGCCGTGTTGGCCGCAGCAGGTAAGTGAGGAAACGACATGATCCCCGCAGCATTTGATTACGTTCGCGCCAGTTCAGCCGCCGAAGCAATTTCACTCATTGGTCAGCATGGCTCCGATGCCAAGTTCATCGCTGGTGGACACAGTTTGCTCCCCATGATGAAGTTGCGTCTTGCACAGCCCGCAGTTCTCGTCGACATTTCACGCATCAGCGATTTGTCATACATCAAAGATGCCGGTGACCACATTGCTATTGGTGCAATGACCCGTCACATGGACGTCGAGAAGTCCTCGGTACTTGCTCAACATGTTCCGTTGTTGGCTCATGCCGCTAGCCATGTTGGCGATCCACAAGTTCGTCACCGCGGTACCATCGGCGGTTCAATCGCTCACGCCGACCCCGCATCAGATCTTCCCGCAACGACCTTGGCTCTTGGTGCAACATATGTTGTTCAGGGACCAAGCGGCACTCGCGAAATTGCCGCATCAGACTTCTACAAGAGTTTCCTTGAGTCCGATCTTGCCGAAGACGAAATGCTCACCGAAATTCGCGTTCCCAAAATGAACGGTGCTGGTTGGAGTTTCCAGAAGTTCAATCGCCGCGCTCAAGACTGGGCCATCGTCGGTGTTGCTGCATGGCGCGGCGCCAACGGTTCAGGGGTCGGACTTGTCAACATGGGTCAGACTCCGATTTTGGCCTCCAGTGTGAGTTCTGCCCTCGCCGGCGGAGCATCAATTGCTGACGCTGCGGCACTTGCTGTCGCTGATGCACAGCCCTCAGCAGACAACAACGCGACAGTTGAATACCGTACGCACTTGGCCAAGGTCTTGGTGCGACGAGCTCTCGAACAAGCCAGCGCCTAGTTGTTCGCTTGTCGTCATCTGACGACGAGCGACGTCTCACACATGAGAGAAACATCTGTGAATGATGCGCTGAACATAAAAAACCTTCGTTGGTTGTTGCTGGCGTTGTATTGCTGCGCATTCGTGTATTCATTTGCCCAAAATGGCTTGCCAGTTGCGCGTATGGCAGTGCTCGGTTGGGTTAGTGCAGCCTTCATACTCGGCAATATTGGCAAACCCTGGCGCAAGCAATGGCAGATGATCGGCGACCTCACTTTTTACGCCTGCATGTGGTTGTCGTACGACTACAGCCGTGGCATTGCCGATTCATTTGGCTTTCCACTACAGGTCGAGTTACCGCGCAATATCGACAAAGTACTTTTCTTCGGCAACGATCCCAATGTCTGGATGCAAGACCAACTGTGGAACAAAAACATTCAGTGGTACGACGTCTTCGGATCGATTGTTTACTTCACCCATTTCTTTGTTCCCGTCGCAACTTCGGTGTATCTCTGGATTCGTTATCGCGAACAATGGTTGCGGTACATCCGTCGCTTTGCGTCAGTTTTGTTTGCTGGTGTAGCGACGTACGTTGTGATGCCAACGGTCCCGCCGTGGATGGCAGCGGACGAAAAGTATCCGTACCAAATACTTGAGCCGTTGCAGCGATCAACTGGTCGGGGCTGGAATTGGCTCGGACTGGAAACCGTGAGCAACGTGCTGTTGCGAGGCCAACAATGGGCCAATCCCACAGCAGCGCTACCTTCGTTGCACGCCGCATTCGCACTGTTTGTCATCGTCTTCTTTTGGCAAAAGATGACCAACAAATGGGTTCGCTACTCGTCCTTGCTCTTCCCCCTGTCAATGGCCTGGTGTCTCGTGTACTTCGCCGAGCATTACATCACCGACATTGTCGCGGGCTGGGCCTACGTCGGGGCCTCGTTTTGGTTCTGGAATCGCTGGGAAGCCAAACGCCAGGTGAATGAACCGCTAGCCTGACCTCAACAGGGGTGAGAACAGTGAGTTCCGAAGGTCACGAAGCAGAGTTTGACTCGCGAAGCCTTGATGCCATCGCTGATGCCGACCCGTATCCCTACTGGTACGAAGACGCTGATCAACCGTTATCAAATCCAACATTGGTGCGTACCGAAACCTGCGACTTATGCATTATTGGTGGCGGGTACACCGGACTGTGGGCCGCAATCATTGCCAAAGAGCGCGACCCATCACGCGATGTCGTATTAATCGACGCCCACGAAATTGGTTCGGCGGCTAGCGGTCGAAACGGTGGCTTCATGGATGCCTCGCTCACCCACGGCATAGCTAATGGACAAGAGCGATTCCCGAAAGAGATCGCCTTACTCGAAGAACTTGGTATTGCCAATCTCAATGAAATTGAAGCCGCAATCAAGCGCTACGACATTGACTGCGATTTTGAACGAAACGGTGTCATCGAAGTTGCTTCGATCAGTCAACCCGCTAGTTACCTCGACGAGCTTCGGGATGATTACTTGCAACTGAAATCACTCGGACAAAAAGTCACTTGGCTTGATCGTGAGCAAATGCAAAAGCAGGTCAACTCGCCTACTTACTCCGGTGGACTTTGGGTGCACGATCGTGCCGCAATTGTTGACCCAGCGCGTTTGTGTTGGGGTCTTAAAGCAGCCGCCGAGTATTTGGGTGTACGCATTTACGAAGACAGTAAAGCCACATCAATTGAACGCGATGGCGTTGGAGTTTTGGTAACAACTCCACTCGGAAAAGTCCGGGCCGGAAAAGTTGCGCTGGCGACGAACGCATTTAAGCCGCTGTTGAAGCGGCTCAACAATTACATCGTGCCGGTGTACGACTACTGCATGGTGACCGAACCACTGACACCATCACAATTAGCAAGTATCGGCTGGAACAATCGCCAAGGTCTCTCGGACATTCCTAATCAGTTTCACTACTACCGGCTCACCGAAGACAACCGCATTTTGTGGGGCGGCTATGACGCGATCTATTACTTCGGCGGCAAGATTTCGTCCGAGCTTGAAAGTCGTCCCGAAAGCTGGGCCAGGCTCAGTATGCATTTCTTCAAAACATTCCCTCAGTTAGAAGATGTGAAGTTTTCGCATATGTGGGGTGGCGCGATTGACACATGTTCGCGCTATTGCGTGTTCTGGGGCCAAGCAATGAATGGTCGCGTGGCGTATGCACTTGGCTACACCGGACTTGGCGTTGCATCATCGCGCTTCGGTGCCGAGGTGATGCTTGATCTCATTGATGGTCGGCGATCAAAGGCCACCGAAACTGATTTTGTGCGCAGTAAGCCTTTGCCATTTCCACCTGAACCGTTTAAGTTCATGGGAATTCAGGCAACTCGTTGGAGTTTGAACCATGAAGACAAAACTGGCAAACGCAATTTGTGGTTACGTTCGCTCGATCGTTTAGGTCTGGGCTTCGACAGCTGAGAACGAAGTGATTAGGGGCGTTCGATACCTCTGAGAACGCAGTGATCAGAGGCGTTCGATACCTCTAAGAACGCAGTGATTAGAGGCGTTCGATACCTCTGAGAACGCAGTGATTAGAGGCGTTCGATAATGGTGACGTTGGCTTGTCCGCCACCTTCACACATTGTCTGAAGTCCGAAACGACCACCAGTGCGCTCGAGTTCGTTCAAGAGTGTCGTCATCAAACGTGCGCCAGTTGCACCAAGTGGGTGACCAAGAGCAATTGCTCCACCGTTGACGTTGACCTTTGCGTGGTCGGCATTCAGTTCGCGCATCCATGCCATCACGACTGGTGCAAATGCTTCGTTGATTTCAACCAAGTCGATGTCGTCAATCGTCATGCCAGCTTTTTGCAAAGCGCGCTTCGTTGCTGCGATCGGCGCCGACAACATCATGATCGGATCATCAGCCAAAACGCTCATGTGATGAATGCGCGCGCGGGGCTTGAGACCATGAGTCTGTACGGCCTGATCGTTAGCAATCAAGATCGCCACCGAACCATCAGAAATCTGACTTGCGCAAGCGGCGGTCAATCGTCCACCAGGGGTCAATGTTTGCAGTGAGCGAATCTTTTCCCAGTTCGGTTCGCGCGGGCCTTCATCATGCTGAACGCCGTTGAGTGGCGAGATCTCGGCTTCGAAACGACCTTCAGCGCGAGCCTTGATGGCTCGCACATGTGACTCGACGGCGAAAGCTTCCATTTCGTCGCGCGAAAGGTTCCACTTTTCAACCATCATTTCGGCGCCAACGAATTGGCTGACTTCGCCGTTGCCGTAACGGGTGGTCCAGCCGGGCGAACCGGTGAAAGGGTCATCGAAACCGAGAGCCTGACCAGCGGTCATGGCCGACGAAATCGGAATCATGCTCATGTTCTGTACGCCACCAGCAACGACGAGGTCCATAGTGCCGCTCATGACAGCCTGGGCCGCGAAATGGACCGACTGCTGGGCCGAACCACATTGGCGGTCGATCGTGACGCCTGGGACATGCTCGGGAAGACCAGCGGTGAGCCAGCAGGTGCGAGCGATACAGCCAGCCTGCGGTCCGACCGAGTCAACGTTGCCGAAAATGACGTCGTCAACAGCATTGGGGTCGACGCCAGTGCGCTCGATGAGGGATTTGATGCTGTGGGCGCCGATATCGGCGGGGTGGATCTGCGACAGTCCGCCTCCGCGGCGACCAACGGGCGTACGGACAGCGTCAATGATGTAGGCGTTCGGAGTGCTCATACCCCCACCCTACTTCCCCTCCCCTTTTCGGAACTATCTCACCACTCTGTACAAATCTGCGCGCTGTGCGCGACTATTTGTACAGAGTGGGAGAAAACTGTCTCGCACTGTGCCACACCCTGGGCATAGGGTGCGGCTATGACTCGACCCAGTTTCTTGCGTGCCTCCCGTTTTCGTACCTCAATTGTTGCGGCTTTTGCCCTAGCCGCGACGTCGCTTGCCAGCCTCGCAACGCCCCCTCAAGCTGCCTCGGCGGCTGAATTCAGTTACGTACAACTCTCGGTCGCTCATCGCGCTGCATGCGCGGTTTCTAGCACCGGTGTTGGCGTTTGCTGGGGAAGAAACTCAAATCAATACCTTTTTCCAAACATGCCCAATGGGCCAATCAGCACGCCAACTCAAGTGGCGTTACCGAACGGCGAAATTTTTTCGACGATTGACGCTGGCGAAAACAACACCGTGTGCGCGCGAGCAGTTTCGGGTCGCGCGTACTGTTGGGGCGATCATCACATCGGTAGTTTCTTCACGTCAACATCGCGAGTACCTGTACAAGTTGAGTTTCCAAATGACATGCGTGTCACCAATGTGCAGAGTGGTTACGCAAACGGTTGCGCCCTCGACCCCGATCAATACCTCTGGTGTTGGGGCGACGCCCTCACACTCGGCGACGGCAATACCGAACCGATAGGCATCCCCACTCGAGTACCTATGCCCGACGGTGGCAAGGTTGTGCAGTACGACATGGGGCCCGATAACACCTGTGTTGTTACTCACCTTGAGCATCTCTATTGCTGGGGAAGTAACGGAGATGGTCAACTCGGACTTGGCTATGCGCACAACATTCCCTACAACACGCCGCACACTCCGACCTTAATTTCTCCTCCTACCGGCGTCACTTTTGCATCGGTCTCGGCTGGCCTGCATCGTATTTGCGCACTTTCCACAACGGGCACTGGCTACTGCTGGGGCGACAACTACGAAGGATCATTCGGAAACAACACGTATACAGACAGTTTGCGACCATCAGCAATGATCGTCCCTGATAACGAAAGCCTCGTCCATATTTCGACCAGTTGGTACCACACGTGCGTGCAGACAATTTCCAATAAAACGTGGTGTTTCGGGAACGGAGGATTTGGTGAATTAGGTTCTGGAACGACAATGGGCGGAAAAACTTATCGTGCCCCTTACGTGCCCGCCGGAACTCAACTTCATTCCGTCAACACTGGCCTCGCCGCCACTTGCGCACTTGATAGCGAGAACCATATTTGGTGTTGGGGTGGCCCCAATTGGCGTCCAAGTGAACAGGTCTATAGCGCACTCTTTCCAGCGACAATTCCGGCGATCGGTTCGCCCAATGTCGGAAATCTCGTTACCAATTCAGTTGACACGACCACGGCCCAAGTTCAAGCCAATGTGAGCGCACTCGGATTCTCAACGACAACTCGTGTTGAGTACGACGATGACCCCAACTTCGGTTCGTCCACGACGACCGCGTCAAATGGCTCTATCCCGGCCAACACCACAGCAGCAATACCCATCTCAATCAATATCTCAGGTCTACTCCCCCGAACTATTTATCACTATCGATTTATCGCCACCAATACCTACGGCGCGACCACAAGCACCGCGTCGTCGTTCACGACACTCGGAGAAGAACCAACGACAACCGCTATTCGTTTCTCGGATATCACCGGCAACGAAATCAATGCTTCCTTTGAAGTAAACCCCGGCCGACTTGAAACTTCCATCAGTTTCGAATATGCGAACGACGCGAATTTCTCCACCGATCGCGCGATCATTCAACTCACTGAAGCCTCTGGAGCCTTCGGCGTCACTCGCTCGGTTTCATTGACCAACCTCGCTCCACAACAGATGTACTACACACGCGTCATAGCGACTAACCAACTCGGAACCACGATTGGTACAACTCAGACTGTCACAACTGTAGGCTCCGTCCCCACCGCCGCCTTGATCAGCTCGGCCGCCACATCACGCACCGTCACAATCAATTCGACAATCACTACGGGACTAACCCAAGGATCAGTCGTTGCTCAAGCTTCAGTCTCTGACGATTTTGGAACAACTATCGATTCGGCTGCCTCACCATTTGCTAGCAGTGGGCCCACGCAACATGAACTTACGATCAACAACCTGAGCCCTAACACCAGTTATTTCATTCGACTCGTTGCCAACAACGATCTCGGGACTGCAACTTCAACCTCGGTCTCCCAACGAACCGGGCCTGGATTGCCCATCATTTCGAACCCAATTATCAATCCTGGATTCACAAATGCATCAGTCATAAACCAATTTGACACCGATGGTTACTCAACTTTTATCAAGATGCTGGTTTCAGAAAATTCAAATATGGACGACCCGACCGAATACTTCGTCTTTTCTGGAGTCAGTCAATCAACCCAAACAGTGGCGACGACGATCAATAATCTCTTAACAAATCGTGAATACTTTGTCGTTGTTCAGGCACACAACGAGAACGGTAATGTCGAGACTTCACCCGAGAGTTTCTCCACTCTTGAACCCATCGGCGTGCTGATCAACGATGGTGCTAGTTCAACAAATACTGCAACCGTCAAACTCACATTTAGTGCACCTCTTGGAACCTCGGCAATCCGAATTTCAAATTCATCAGATTTCAGCAATGCCCGAGTCATCGCACCAACAAGATTCCTCAAGTGGCAGCTTCAGGCATCAGAAGAATCATCTGTCGAACGCACAATCTGGGTTCAGTATCTGTTCAACGACGGGAGCTTTGAGTTGTACAGCGACAGCATTACTTTGGTCGCGAACAGTGATCCCAGTATTGCGGTATCGTCCGATCTTGAATCAGGAACTGGATTCGCACCACTCACCGAACCAAAACGCATCCTCGACACCCGCGGCGGCCAACGATTCGGCACCACATCAACAAACGGCAACGCAGTCACCCGAATCAAAATCACCGGCGCCAACACCACCGACAACAAACCAACCGGACTACCCAACACCGGCATCGGCGCAGTCGCACTCAACATCACCGCAGTCAACGGAGTCACCGACAAAGGCTACGGATTCGTCAACGTCTACCCCTGCGCAAGCATCAACACCCCACCACCCAACTCATCCAACCTCAACTTCACCGACGGCATGACCGTCCCCAACGCAGTCCTCGCACCACTCTCAAACGACGGACACATCTGCGTATCCATCAACGGCAACGCCGACCTCCTCGTCGACGTCGCTGGATACTTCCCCACCGGAACTGGATTCGCACCACTCACCGAACCAAAACGCATCCTCGACACCCGCGGCGGCCAACGATTCGGCACCACATCAACAAACGGCAACGCAGTCACCCGAATCAAAATCACCGGCGCCAACACCA
>JBIKYT010000023.1:0-29879 GCA_044355095.1 Ilumatobacteraceae bacterium | reverse complement strand
ACAACATCAACCGGTGGTACCAGTGCGCCTGATAACCCATCGCTTGAGTGAGATCACTATCAAAACACAACAATGAAAAGGGTCTCGATGCAAAAACGGTGACAATCACAACGATCAATAAAGCAAGGCCTTGCATCAGCAACTCAGCGTGATTCACCCCCAAAAATTGACCGAAAAGTATTGCTTCAAGATCACCGGTCAGTTCTGTAGAACTCGAGACCATGACGACCCCAAGAGCCAACAAACCAATAAACAACAATCCAATCGCGGTGTCATTAGACAGTTTCGACTTAGCCGTGATGAGACCAATTCCTCCGACCATGACCGCCGCGCCAACTGCAGCGCCGAGCATGGCAGGCAACCCCATGAGCAATGCACCGGCAACTCCAGGAAGAACACCGTGCGCTAAGGCATCGCCGATGAAAGCCATTCCTCGCAATACGACGTAAGTACCTACCACTGCGCAGGTCAACGAGACTAAAACCCCGGCGAAGAGAGCCCGCTGCAAAAACCCGTTATCAAGAAACGGATCGATCAAATGATTCACCTGATTACTTTATGAGGCGAGAGCACCCGAAATTGTGGAGGCTAGATCAAGTACGAAGGAAGCGTAGGTCCCGTCTTCTGGGAGAAAGTGCGTTGACAGTTCAACAACGTCCACTCCTGCGTCATCGGCCAACGCAGCAACAACATCGGGCGAAGTTCCTAACTCAGTAAAAATGACGGTCACGCCTTCAGCCTCGATGACTGCTTTCAGTTCAGCGAGTTCGCCCGCCGAGGCTTCAGCTTCACTCGAAAGACTGGGAATTACTGCCCCAACAACTTCAAACTCATATTGGTGAGCGAAGTAGCCAAGAGATTCATGACCAGTGATCAAGATGCGTTGATCCGCGGGAATCGTCTCCACAATTTTGCTGACCTCTTGATCAAGGTTGGTGAGCCTTTCTGCAGCCATGGCCGCACGGTCTCCAACATCAATCCCAAGATCAGACAACGCTTCACCGAGAGATAGGACGACGGCTGCCATTTCGACTGGACTTGTCCAGAAATGGGGGTCACCGTCACTGTGCTCATCACTGTGCTCATCTTCGGCTTTTGCCTCGGTACCGACAACTGACTCAGCCGTCACTACCTCGTCTTCGGCATGGGTTTCCTCTTCAGCATGATCGTGACCACCAGCGCCGAATTCAATCACTTCAACATGATCGGTTGCATGGAAAACCGCAACACCGTTACTTTCAGCCTCTTCGATGGCTTCCATGACGTTGCCCTCAAGGTCGAGACCGTTACTCACAATGAGATCAGCGTTAGTCAGGGCTTCGATGTCCTTAGCCGATGGTTCCCATTCGTGTGGATCAATACCGTTCGGCATCAAAATCTTGACATCAGCCGCATCACCCACTACTTCACTGACCACTGCGCCCAAAATTGAATACGTCACGACGATCGAGGGCCGACCCGCAACCGTTGAGTCGGCGGATTCAGTCGATCTAGTTGAATCGGACGAACCTCCACACGCTGTGAAAAGTGCCAAAGCACCGACTGAAAAAATGGCTAGCGGACGAGCTGAAAAAATGGCTAGCGGACGAGCATGATTTTGACGCATGACAAAATGATAATCATTCTCATTTGAAAAGGCAACACACTCTCCCACTTTCTTGGGCACCATTCATTTCAAGGCACTACGGTCTGATCATGGTTTCAGCATTTCTGCATCCCTTTGCCAAGCCAACTCGAACCGACTTTCGCACCCTCGTACGTGGCCAGGGTGCCGTTGTCTATGACAACCAAGGCAACCAGTACATCGATGGCATGGCGAGCCTGTGGTACTGCGCTGTCGGACATGGCCGTAGCGATATGGCTGAATCGATTGCTCGCCAAGCCGGAACCCTGGCTGGCTACTCAACTTTTGACCCATTCACCAACGAACCTGCCGAGCAACTTGCCGAGAAACTAGTTTCGATCGGTCCGATGCCCGATGCACGCGTGTTCTTCACGTCATCTGGGTCAGAATCGGTGGACACCGCAATGAAGTTGGCTCGGCTTGCCCATGTCCAAGCCGGCCACCCCGAGAGAACTCTCATCATTTCGCGTCAGCGTGGCTATCACGGCACTGCGTACGGCGGCACCAGCGCCCAAGGAATTCCTCCCAATCGCGAGGGCTACGGTCCACTCGTTGGCGATGTTGAGCAAGTTCCTGCCGATGATGTTGAAGCTCTCGCCACTCTCATGTCGCAACGTGGTGACACCATCGCTGCAGTTCTTATTGAGCCGTTGCAAGGCGCCGGTGGCGTGTTTCCTCCAACTGAGGGATACCTCGAAAGTGTTCGACGTCTGTGCGATCAGCACGGCGCGTTTCTCATCTTCGATGAAGTCATCAGTGGCTTTGGAAGATTAGGAACTTGGTTCGCTGCTCACAAATACAACGTTCGCCCCGACATGGTCACCTTCGCCAAAGCCGTCACCTCTGGTTACCAACCTTTAGGTGGCGTTTTTGTTGGACCGGCAGTTCGTCAACCTCTTGAAGCCGATCCTTCCTTCTTTTTGCGTACTGGCTTCACTTACTCCGGCCACCCAACGGCTTGCGCCGCGGCGTTAACAAATATTGAAATCCTTGAACGAGAAGACATGCTTAACCGTTCACTTCATATTGGCAAGCGCCTATCAACTGGATTGCAAGCCCTTGCTGACGATGGAATGGTTGCAGCCATTCGCGGAGACGGTTCGGTTTGGGCGGTTTCTCATCATCCCCACAACGACCCTGTTGTCATTCGCGATCGCATGATGAACCTTGGAGTGATCACGCGTGCCATCGGCGCTGACGCCAATACCTTCTGCCCATCATTCGTCATCAGCGACGCACAGGTTGATCAAATCATCGACGTATTAGCCACAGCACTGAAAGCAAACTGAGCAATCACATGAACAAGCCTGTCTTCAATCCATTCAATCCAGCGTTTCGCGCCAACCCGTATCCGTTCTACGATGCACTACGCGAACAAGAACCCGTGCATGTCACGCCTTATGGAAATGTCATTCTCACGCGATTTGAGGATGTCTCGTGGACCTTACGGAGCAATGATTTCAGTCGCGATATTGATGCGACCGCGAACGAACCCACTGAACCACTCGCAAAAGCGAAATGGAATCGGCGCCAAGACCGTTCTGGTGCCAAGACAATTCTCAATCTGGATCCTCCTGATCACACCCGCTTACGTCGTCTAGTCAGCAAGGCTTTCACACCAACTGCCATCGATCGTCTGCGTCCACGTATTCAACAGCTCGTCGACGATGTCCTTGACCGGGCCGCAAAAAGCGGCGGAATGGAACTAGTTGATGACCTTGCTTTCCCCATCCCCTTTCAGGTCATTTCAGACTTACTCAACATGCCGACTGATCGCGCTGAAGATATGCGCGACTGGAGCCAGTTGATCACTTTGGCGCTTGAGCCAACGTCGACAATGGAAGATCTAGCACGGACCGATGAAGCTTTCGCGCAATTGATTCCATATCTGTTTTTAGTGATTGAAGATCGTCGCGCTCATCCTGGAGACGACTTACTTTCAGCTCTTCTCGCCGTTGAAGACAATGGCGACACTTTGTCGCTTGAAGAATTGATCTCATTTGTGGTGTTGCTCTACATCGCTGGGCACGAAACCACCGTCAACCTCATCGGCAACTCGATCAATGCTCTTCTGAAATTTCCCGATCAATTATCGCTATGGAACAAGACTCCAAGCGTTACAACCCGAGCCATTGATGAACTTCTCCGCTTTGATGGACCGGTCCAACAGACTGTCCGCGTACCTATCGTGCCCGTGACCTACCAAACGTTGAGCGGCCCACTCGTGGTGGAACCTGGAACAATCGTTACCACCCTGCTTGGCGCCGGCAATCATGACCCTGCAATGTTTGATGATCCCAACACCCTGCGACTCGACCGAACAAATTCAAATCGACATCTCGCGTTTGCTGGCGGCATTCACTATTGCCTCGGAGCAAGCCTTGCAAAACTGGAAGCCGAGATTGCCGTCGGATCAATCGTTTCGCGATTCCCAAGTATGAAAGCCGTCGGTGACATCACGTGGCGTGATCGTCTCACCATCCGTGGCGTCGACCACTTACAACTTGAGTTTTAAAACTTATTTGCGAGTCTTGTACTTGACCGCACGGTTGCCGTTCTCGTCACGTGTATCAAACTGCTCAGAGATATCTTCGATCCATTGAATCGTTCCTGAGCGTTCCATGAGATCGGGAGCAATCACAAGAGCGGCAATCGCGCGACCAACACCGAGTGTCGTTTGTGCTGCTGTGAGATCAGTTCCGCGTTCACCCGATACTGCCTGAATGAATTCAGTCGCAACCGAACCTGGATACACCGAACAGCAGGCAATACCCTTCGGCTTCAGTTCAAGAGCCATGTCGGCACTCAAGCGATCGAGACCAGCCTTACCTGCACCATACGACGAACTGAAGTGATAAGAACTTCCACCAGGCGAAGACACGTTGATGATTGATCCGCCGGGACCAGCTGCAAAAATCAGCGGAGCCGCATGCCATGAAGCGATGTAATGGGCACGAAGACCAATGCCCACTTGATCATCCCAAATGCTCACGGGGTGATCCCAAAAGCCACCGCCCCAGGCCGGCGGATCGGGAATCTTGTACACGTTGTTCACCAAGATGTCGATCTTGCCGACTTCGGCTTTGACCCTTGCGAACAACGCTGCGATCTGCGCATCATCTCCATGATCGACTTGAACGGCGATACCTTTTCCGCCTGCTTCATTGACCATCTTGACCGTGGTGTCAATGGTGAGAGGTCCATCGCCAGCCGAGCGACCAGTGATGTACACCGTTGCGCCTTTTTCGGCGAGAGCAATTGCGGTACCGCGACCAATACCCCGACTTGAACCGGTGACAACGGCAATCTTGCCTTCGAGTTCGCGACTCATGCGGTCACACCTTTAGCAGCAGTGAACTCAATGTCAAGATCAGTTAAACCACGGAGCATGAAGCTTGGGAAGTACTGGTACTTGTTCGACTCTGACAACGTGATGGTTTCAATGCGCTTAGACAATTCTTCAGCGGCAACCTTGCCTTCAAGGCGAGACAAGTTGGCACCCAAGCAGAAGTGAATACCTTTACCGAAGGCCAGGTTGTCACGCAGGTGATCGCGCATCGGAATGAAATCATCGGGATTGTCGTACAACGCTTCATCACGGTTTGCTGAAGCGAACACAATGATGATGCGCTGACCCTTGGTGAGTTGAACTCCCCCAAGTTCGGCATCCTTGGTGAGGATTCTCCACATCCCTTGGGTTGGTGTCGACAAACGAAGCGTTTCTTCAAACACTTTTTCCGCTCGTGACGGATCAGCCTTCAAGGCTGCCCACTCTTCGGGGTTTTCGGCAAGCAAGCGAACCATCTCGGTCAAAGACTTGGTGGTTGTTTCATTTCCGGCAACTAACAACTGCTGAATAATGCTCAACATCTCGGGCATATCAAGTTGACGCTTGTCGGTCACTTCGGGATCGTCATCATCAATTGATGCATTGAGCAAGTTCGTCAAAATGTCGTCTTGTGGATTGGTGCGACGGAGTTCAATCTGCTCGGCAAAGTAATGCTGGAACTCGTTAACCCCGTACTCTGCTTGCAAACGCTGTTCAAGGGTGATGTTGGTACCAATTCCGGCAATGGAATCATCGGACCAACGCTTGAAGTCAGCCAAACGATCGTCAGGAACATTCAACGCCTTAGCGATCACTCGCACGGGTAGCGGCACTCCGAATTCCTTCACGAATTCAATACGACCCTTATCGATCCACGATTCGATGAGTTCGACAGTGATCTGACGAATAATTGGTTCCATCTCGGCAATGACCTTCGGGTGGAAGGCGCGAGCAACCAAACGGCGATAACGGGTGTGATCTGGCTGATCGGCAGTCAACATCGTCGGAACGCGCGGGTAACCCGCAGCCATGACTTCAGCAAACTTCTCACGATCTGCAGAACTCAATGGCATACCTGCACCACCGAACATTGACGAGTATGTCTGTGGGTCACGCAACACCTGCATCACGAGGTCGTGCTTCGTCACCAAATGGACGCCAAGACCTGGCACTGGGTGCACCGGTGCTTCTTCACGCATTTGTGCATAGTGCGGAAATGGACACTGTTGCGTTGAAGGATCGAATGGGTTAAAGGTGCTGATGTCGACGGCCATGATGTGCTCTCTCTAGGAATGAATTGAAATGAAACTAGATATTTGAATTATTTGCCAGCGAGGCGTTCAACAACTGGAATGACTGCATCAATAACTGAGGCACCAAAACTGACATAGCTAATGCCAAAGCGTTCGCGGCGCTCAACAATACGATCGCAAATCTCGTCGACTGAACCAATCAATGCATTGGGATGTTCAGCAAAGACTTCTGGAGTCATACCAAACATCGGAGCCATCTTGGCGCGGGTGCCCTCACCATCGGGTGTCACGATCGTGAAGTAGGCCGCGATTTCAATTTCAATCTGATCAAAACGTGCACCTGCGCCATCTTTGATCCACTGAATCTTTTGATCGGTCAACTCTGCAGTTGACGAGCCGATTCCGTCGGCGCCCAACTTTCCAGATGAGTTATTGAAGTTCAACGAAACAATGTCGGCTTCGCGACCTGCGATAGTGAGAATTCGTTTCGCACCGCCGCCAATCATGATTGGCGGACCTGACTTGGTGAACGGTTTCGGAACTGCTTCAAAACCAACCGCATGAACATGAGGTGTATCGATATTCAATTCGCCTTCGGCAAAAGATGCACGCAACAAAGCAATGACTTCTTCAAAACGATCGATGCGAACTCCGGCACGATCAAAAGGAACCCCGATTGCTTCGTACTCACCTTGCAGCCAACCAGCACCAAGACCCAACTCAAGACGTCCCTCAGAGAAGAAGTCGAGAGTCGCAACCTCTTTAGCCAACATCACTGGATTGCGATAGTCAACGCATAACACTCGGCAACCAACTTTGATGGTGCTCGTCGCTTCTGCAGCAACCGCCATCGCTGGTATGGCCGCAACAGTCTGCACAGGGTGCCCAGTAGCAGCTAGAGCTGGACCAGGCCCGATGATGTGGTCGGCTAGATGGAAGGACGAAAAGCCCGAAGCCTCAGCCTTACGAGCCAGTTCGCGCCATTCTTTGCCCGAGTTGGGCGCGTAGGCCTGAAGACCAAAACGAAAGGGCTTACTCATGCGGGAACCTCCAAAATTGTGACGGCACCGGTGTCGCCATTGACTTCAATCAACGCTCCATCAGGAATACGTACAGTTGCATCAGTTGCCGAAACAACACACGGCAAACCAAGTTCGCGACTCACGATGATCGCATGGCTAATGGCGGCTCCAACGTTGACCACTACTGCACCACACGACATGAACAAAGGGGTCCATGCAGGATCGGTGTTTGGTGCAATCAGAACATCGCCGGGCTCGAGGTCACCAGGTTCGGTGGGATCAAGAATGACGCGGGCGCGGCCAACATATTGACCTGTACAACCAGGAACACCTTGCACAACATCGCCAACGACAGCCTTTGCTGCATTTGACTGCCCCTTCTTTTTGTAATCACTCAACGGCGGCACGACACCGTTCTTAATGAAGAACGGTGGTTCAAGCAGTTGCAACTCTTGCCA
The DNA here is from genome assembly GCA_044355095.1 of Ilumatobacteraceae bacterium. GTDB lineage: Bacteria > Actinomycetota > Acidimicrobiia > Acidimicrobiales > Ilumatobacteraceae > Casp-actino8. The sequence continues at coordinate 22,194 of JBIKYT010000023.1, read as the reverse complement.
CTGTGCGTGACGGGCAGCAAGGGTGTCCTTCATTGACGCACCCTCGAACAAGAACTGGTCGAGTTCAGAATCAAGCAAGGCGAACACGTGATGCGGATCTTTCAACGTGCCTTCAGCGGCTCGACGACGACCAAGCTCACGAAATGCCATACGAACTTCATGAAGCGCGCGGATGATGTTGGTCTTGGTGCGTTCACGAATTGCCATTTGCGAACTAGCAATCAGTGCACCTTCAAGTTGGCCAGCCAGTTCTTCACCGAGTGGCTTGACCTTGGCACGGATGTCTTCGGTGAGCGCCTTACGTTCTTCAGCCTTACGGGCATTGCGAATCTTGGGTGATTCAGAGTCGGACTGCAAACGAATTCGGTCAATGACAGCAAGTGCATACTCGGGCTTGGTTTCCCAAGTGTCGGCGCTAATTTCCCATTCATTCGGTCCACGTGAACCGAATTCAACAATGAACTGAGCGAAATCAGCAACGAATTTCTTGGCGTCAGCATTATCTGAATCTTGTAATCGGCCCAGCAATCCAGCAACACCAGCGTTAAACACATTGGTGAGTTCTGCCGAAGCGTTAACGGTTCGCGACAGATCCCACATGCGGTAACTGGGCTCGGCCGAATCGACGTCGCCAATTCCGGCGATCAACTTCATGGCTGTTTCTGGTTCACCAAGTGCTGCACAAACTGCACCCAAAATTCCGGGGGCAATCGCCGAGTCAGAGGATGGCGGAGTGTGACTATCAAACAACTTGCGCAACAACGGCTGGAACATGCGGGCACGCGTCAGCAATCCGGCATCCGACAAGGTTGCGAGATCGGGACGCGCCTGACGAAGTGCAATCGTCATGACTTTTTCGGCGTCAACTTCAGGGATCGACGTATTGGTCATGACCCAACCCAAGTGGGCCAAAACTCCTTCGGCCATCTCGGGACGCTCATCGAGTGGGTGTGCCTCATACGGCGGCACTTCGGGGTGATCGCCAAAGAACGCCAGGTCGAGTTGCTCGACAGTCAGCAACGGACTACGCACGGCCTGCATTCGCACATTGGCCAAGTTGATATAGAAGTAACCAGCGAAGAAGCCACATACTTCGGGCTCGCCGTCGGTGAACTCGTCAAGGGTGTAGTTACCGCCACGTACATATCCGTCACGCCAGCCCAGCAAAATGCCATTTTCCCAGCAGAACTGCTGACTCAGCGGACTTGCCGAAACACTCAAAACTTCACCAGCATTGGCGCGGGTGTAGTGCGGCCAGCGCTTACTCGGCGCTCGGTCTGTTATCCAACGATCAGCCATGGCATTCCCCTCAGTACGGCGTAATTACTAACCTCATAGAAACTAACCGATTGATTAGTTCTGCCGCTACGCCAAGGTCGTTGCTGAGCCCGAAAGACTAATTCTTTGGGGTGGCGGTGATCTTGAGGCTCGTTAATCCACGCAAAACGAAGGAGTCGCCGTACGGAAAGTCGTTGTCTGGGGTCAAACGAATGTCGTCAAGGTGCTCAAGAACCAATTGCAAGGCGATTCGGGCCTCGGCACGGGCCAACCCAGCCCCCGGGCAAAAATGCTCGCCATTACCAAAGGCTAAGTGGTCTTTCACGTTGGCACGCTCGGGATCAACGACATCGGGTTCAGCAAACTTGCACTCATCACGATTAGCCGAGGCGAAGACCAACCACATGTGATCGCCAGCCGGAATCGTGGTTCCGGCAATCTCGACATCTACTTTGGCTTGCCTGAAGAGTCCGCCGACGGGGGCCTCGCTCCGCAACATCTCTTCAACGAATGGCTCAATCAGTTCGGGATGTTGTCGAATATGGGTCTGAATACTCGGATTCTCAGCCAAATAACGAATCATGTTGGAGATGAGGTTGGTCGTTGTTTCGTTACCTGCCACCAAGAATTGCTGAAGCATGCCTAGTTGTTCGTCATCAGTGAGTTCTTCGCCGTCAATCTGAGCGTTAGCGATATCGCACAACAGATCTCCAGTGGGATTGGCTTTACGCGCCGCAATCTGGGCCAAAAAGTACTCAGTGAACTCCTTTGTTGAAATGAGAAAACCGCGCACTTGCTCAACTGAGGGCGAATGGTTACCGACGGGCATCACAATGTCGTCGGACCAACGTTTAAACGTGCCGAGGTCTTCGCCAGCCACCCCTAGAGCGATCGCGATAATGGTCATGGGCAGACCAACCGTGAACGTTCGCAAGATGTCAGTTTGACCATGGGCCTGCAAATCGGCTTTGACACCCTCGAGGAGGCGCAAACCTACTTCGGTGATTGTCGGTTCCATGGCCCGAATACGATCTGGCCGAAACGCTGGATTGACCAATTTACGTTGACGACGATGATCAGGCGGATCGGCATTCAGCAATACCGCAACGCGACCACGCGTCATGGTGTTTGAGCCCAGCAGTGCCGCCATGTCAGGTTCTTGCATGAGTTGCATGATGCCGTTCATCAGGGCCTCACCTGCGGCCTGCGGCCCGGTGGGACTCAAACTCGAGAAACGATCGGTATCGCGCAGAATGGCTCGCACGTCGTCATACCGAGTAATGATCCAAGCCCCCAGATCGCTGTTGAACGCCACGCCCTCGGTGGAGCGAAGACCAGCAAAGATCGGGTACGGACACGCAATCGCGGCTTGCTTGCGATGAATCAAGTCATCAATCACTAAGGAATCGCTCATGACTGTTCTCTTTTCGTGAACTAAATCGACGTTGGGTCTGTTCACAAACTAATCGGTGGATTAGTTTGTGTACAGACCCGTGGGGACGGGCAACTACAGGGGGAAATATGTCGACCACTGCCGATCACGAGATTTCAACTCATCTTTCGTTTTGCCGCTTCTGTCATGCCAGTTGCCCCATCGAGGTCGACGTTCAAGAAGGTCGCGCTGTTGCTATTCGTGGCGTTGCCGACGACCCCATCTTTGCCGGGTACACCTGCATTAAGGGTCGCCAGATTCCTGAACAAATGACTCACCCCTCACGCTTACTCAGTTCGTTACGCCGCCGTCCCGACGGAACCTTTGAGGAGATCGCCTCAACATCAGCCATGGACGAAATCGGCGCCAAGTTGCGACACATTCTCGATACTTATGGTCCGCGCGCGATCGCGTCTTACACAGGTACCGGCGGATACCAAAACTCTCTGGCCGTGCCAGCAGCCCGCGCGTTCCATCAAGGCTTCGACTCCCCCAGTTTTTATACGTCGGTCACCATCGATCAACCGGCAAAATCAACGGCACCATTTCGCGTCGGAATTTGGGAAGCCGGCTATCACAACTTCAGTGATGCCGAAGTGTTGCTCGCAATTGGTTACAACCCGATGGTGTCAAGTTTCGGACCTGTCGGCGGATTACAAGGAACAAACCCTTACGTGGTGTTACGTGAAGCCAAAAAACGTGGAATGAAATTGATCGTTATTGATCCTCGTCGGACTGAGTTCGCTTCGCAAGCCGACATTCACTTGGCACCCAAGCCAGGTGAAGACCCCACGTTGATGGCCGGCATCTTGAAGGTTGTGATTGACGAAGGTTTATTCGATCACGAATTCTGTGATCAGTGGGTTGCCGATTTACCGCAACTCGCCGATGCTGTCTCAGCGTTCACACTTGAATACGTTGCGCAACGTTGCGACGTTCCAGCCGACGACATCGTCGCCGCTGCTCGTATGTTTGCTTCAGCAAAGAAAGGCACCAGCGGAACCGGAACCGGACCGTCAATGGCTCCGCACTCTGGACTCACCGAGCACCTCTCGATTGCCCTCAACACCATTTGCGGTCGCGTCAATCGCGAGGGTGACAAACTCGAAAGTGGTTACTTCTTGTATCCCGAGACACCACGTCGTGCACAAGTTCATGCAGCACGGTTAGCCGCCTCGGGCGCACCATCGCGAATGCGCAATCTGCGTGGTATCCGTGGCGAGATGTTGACGACAACATTGGCTGAAGAAATTTTGACTCCAGGCGAAGGTCAAGTACGCGCTCTGATCGTGAGTGGTGGTAATCCAGTTGTTGCGTGGCCCGATCAAGAACTCACACTCAAGGCCATGAAAGATCTTGAATTGTTGGTCGTAATTGATCACCGCATGTCTTCAACTGCCGAGTTTGCCCATTACGTGATCGCACCAACTCTCTCGCTTGAACGAGCCGACATTCCCCACTTGATGGATCGTTGGTTCCGTGCTCCGTACACCAACTACACCGATGCCATCACCGAGCGTGAGGGCGACGTGTTAAACGAATGGGAGGTGTTCTGGGAACTCGCCAAGCGCATGGGAACAACGCTCCCCTTCGCAGGTGGTCAGACTCCGATGGATGAGCGCCCAACCGATGATCAGATGATTGACCTCGCCTATGCCGGCTCACGCATGCCCATGGATGAAGTTCGTGCCAACCGCAGGAAAGTCCATCCCGACAAGATCATGACTGTCTCATCTGCCGATCCCGATTGCACGGCCAAATTCACCGTTGCTCCCGATGACATCGTGGCCGAGATGAAAGAGATTGTGGTCGAAGGAGACGGTGCAGCCGCTCTCGGTATAGATCCTTCGCTCTACCCGTTCCGACTCGTGAGTCGCCGACTCAAGCATGTTCTGAACTCGTACGGATCAGACCTCTCGGTTCTTGGCGCTAAAGGTTCATCAAACTCGGCTTACATGAACCCCGACGATATGAAAGATCACGATCTTGTTGATGGTGATCTCATTGAGATCTTCTCGCCGAGGGCTTCAGTGCAGGGCCTTGTTGAATCTGCTCCCGACGTTCGCCGTGGCGTGATCTCAATGGCTCACTCGTGGGGCGGTTCATCACTCACCGATGAAAAGGTGCGCGACATCGGATCACCAACAAGCCGACTTGTCTCTGTTGACAAGGGTTACGATCGCATCAACGGCATGGTGGTCCAAAGTGCCATTCCCGTGCGGATCGCAGTCGTCGAACGTATCAATCGCTGAATCTAAATCTGAGGAGACACAACATGGCTCGTATCAATGTTCCAGACGGAGAAGGTTTAGAAGCCCATCGCATGTGGAAGTTGGCTCCCCATATGGGAGCCGGCATGAGCGCTATGAGCGAAGCCGTCTACGTGAAGTCAAGTTTGAGCGTTCGCGAACGTGAAGTTGCACGGATGCGAATAGCACAACTCAATCAATGCGTCGTTTGACTGAATACTCGAGCTGCATCGGCGATGCAGCAAGGATTAAGTGACGAGAACTACAACTCGGTTCAGCATTACCACGACCACCCTGACTTCACTGACCGCGAGCGTCTCGCAGCCGAATACGCAGAACGCTTTGCGATCGATCACACTTCAGTTGATGACGAACTGTGGGGTCGCCTGCAAAACGTGTACAGCGATCCCGAGTTACTTGAACTCACGATGACGATTGGTTTTTGTGTCGGTATGGGACGCGCCTTCCAAGTTTTAGATGTGGCGCGCGACTTTGACATATTGTGGAGCCGTGAGCCCGATTCGGCTCCCACCAAACCTAAGGAATAACTATGACGCCTCTCGAAACTGTGAACGCCTTCATTACGGCAATTGAGAATCAAAATGTTGATGCCGCAGTGGCTCTTGTCAGCGCTAATTGCGAATACGACAATGTGCCGATGGGCAAAGTCTTTGGACCCGAGGCCATTTCATCAATGCTCAAGCCAATGATTGAAGGATGCAGCGAAGTTGCCTGGCCCGTTCATCGCGAAGCAGCAACCGGAAACTTCGTCTTCAATGAACGAACCGACAAATTTCATATGCCTTTCGGCTGGCTCGAAATGCCTGTCACCGGGGTCTGGGAAGTCGTTGACGGCAAGATCACGCTGTGGCGCGACTACTTCGACCTTCAGACCTACATGAAACAACTACCCACCACTAAATAACCTCGTGCTTCTGGTGCAGAATCGTTGCGGATTCCGCAACGATTCTGCACCAGAACCACAGGATTAGTGGGTTTCGCCGAGGTAACTGGCCTGGATGAGGCTGCGGTCCTTGGCCATCTCGGCAGCATTACCTTCCATTGCCAACTGTCCGTGACTCAACACGTACGCCCGATCGGCAACTTGCAACGCCATGTGCACGTGCTGTTCAACGAGCAATACGCCGGCACCGGTTTCATCAGCGATCGTTCGCAGAATCGGCAACAGACGCTCGACGATGATCGGAGCGAGTCCGAGACTCATTTCGTCCACCATCAGCAACTTCGGATTAACGGTGAGCGCACGAGCCATTGCGAGCATTTGCTGTTCTCCACCAGACAACAAGCCAGCACGACGATCAAGAATTGCTTCTAGAGCTGGGAAGTAACCCAAAGCCTTCTTGATATCTGCAGAGCCTTTAGCGGCTCCGAGCTTGAGATTTTCAGCAACCGTCAACTGATAGAACAACGCGCGTCCCTCGGGAACATGGGCAAGTCCATCACGAGCAATCATGTGTGGTCGGCGACCCTTGATTGATTTACCGAAAACTTCGATGTCTCCAGAAATAATCGGGACCAAACCAGACGCTGTGAGCAGAGTCGTGGTCTTTCCAGCACCGTTTGGTCCGAGAAGTGCCACGACTTCACCCGGATTAACTGTGAGATTCAATCCACGCACAACCGAAACACCGTTGTACCCAGTATTGAGATCCTTGATTTCAAGTAAAGCCGACATCAGTGTCCCCCCTCAGTTGCACTGCTTCCGAGGTAAGCCTCGATGACCTTTGGATCATTCTTAATTTGCGCTGGAGTTCCTTCGGCAATCTTGACGCCGAACTCAATGACGTAGATGTAATCGCACACTTCGAGCACCAAGCCCATGTCGTGGTCGACCAAGAAAATCGTGAGTCCAGCATCGATGATGCTGCGGAGGCGCTGACCGAGCTCTTGGGATTCGCTTGTATCCAAGCCGGCTGCAGGTTCGTCCATACATACGAGATCGGGACGAGCAGCAAGTGCTCGAGCTGCCGAGACCAACTTGCGCTGACCTTGACTGATCTCATTTGGATACTTCTTAGCTAAGTCACCAATTCCCAGAACCTCGAAAGCGAAATCGACACCGCTGTGATCGCGCTTGCGTCCCGGACGAACCAAGTCAGCCAAGAAGCTCTTGGCAGTCTGTCGTTCGGCGGCCACTTGGATGTTCTCTTCGATGGTGAGATCGTCAAAGAGTTCAAGCGACTGCCAGGTACGACCAAGTCCTAAACGGGCACGATCATGAACTGGCATCGAATTGATTTCGGTTCCTTTGAAATCAATTCGACCAGTTGTTGGAACAAATCCGGTGATGCCGTCAATGAAGGTGGTTTTACCGGCGCCGTTTGGCCCGATGAGTCCCACCAGTTTTCCTTGTTCGACCGAGATGTCGACATTATTGACGGCCCGCAGACCGCCGAATGTCACTGACATTCCCGATGTTGTTAATAGGTTCATGTAGCCCCCTCATTTTCCCTATTTTCTTCTGACTGTTGTCTTAGTAGTGCTTCTTTTCGTGCCTGACGTTCTGCTTTTTGGATAGCCACTAGACGAGGTGTGCCGGCGATACCTTCCGGATTTCGCACTGCTGTCACGATAAGTCCGATACCACCTATCAAAGTGGCATAGCCCGGGTCAATATGCAAGATATTTTCTAGGAAATTGAAGTTCAGACCATTTGGAGCGATGATTCCGGCTACCACCGCACCGCTCACACTGGCAATACCACCAAGATAGGCGAAGGCCAAGAATGTCAATGAGGCAAAGGCTCCGAAGTACTGCGGTGTCACCGAGCCAAATCGATAACCGGACAAAGCACCACCGATACCAGCGATGAAAGCCGACAAACCAAAGGCAAGAACCTTCGCGCTCGCCACATTGATACCAGTTGCCGCAGCAGCTCGTTCGTTACTGCGGACTGCCAAGAACTGACGACCTGTTGCCGAGCGACGCACGTTCACCACCATCAGGCACATAATCACCACGACGATCAAACACACCACACCAAACCACACATTCGGTGGAATGTCGTCCTTGGCCTTCAAACCAAGCACTTTGAGATTCGTATTATTCGGTCCAAAATCCTTTCCGCCGATTTCAGGCGGAGGAACTTTTAACGCTCCCGATTCACCAGCAAATGTTTTGTTCCTGAAAATCAGTTGTTCGATTGCCACCGCTGCCGACAACGTAATGACCGCCAAGTTCACACCACGAACACGAAGAGCAGGAACCGCAATCAATGTTCCAAACACTGCGGCAACGAATGCTCCGATGATCGGTCCGATCGGGAACGGAAGATCAGAGAAGTACTTCGACAAAAAGAATCCGGCTGTTCCAGCAATCGCCATTTGTGCTAAGGAGATCTGCCCGACAAATCCAACAAGCACGACCAACGAGAGCGAAATGACAATCGCCACCAATGTATTAATCATTGATTGACGCCAGTCGTAATTGAAACCAAACAATATGACAAGCGTCGCCACTGATCCGAGAATTGTGAGGGGTAACACTTTCTGCGGCTTCACCGCAAAAGGCATACGACCTAACGTCACTGCCCCGCGCACCGGCAAAGAATTTCCTCGCGCAAACATCGCAATCACAATGATGATGAATGGCAGCGCTTGCACCAACCCAGGGGCTGGCAATATTCCCGACGGAAACCACGATTGCGCTCCCTGGTACTGAATCCATGCCTGAATCATCGCGATACCGATACCAGCGAACACAGTCATACCAAAGGACGAGAAACTGGCCAGAAGTGCTGCACCCAACGCTGGGACAATCATTAAAGGCACGGTGATGGTATCAAGATTGGTGATCGGCGAAGCCAACACACCAAGCATGCCCGCAATCACAGTGGAAATCACCCAGTTTGCGCCAGCCAAGAAGTCGGGCGAGAAGCCAAGAACAATCGCCCCTTTTTCGTTTTCGGCTGCGGCGCGAGTCGCAAGTCCGAAACGGCTGTATTTGAAAACTGCCCACAAAGCAACCGCTATCGCCACAACGACAGCAACCAAGAACAACTGGTTATTGGGGATTGCGCCTAATTCTCCGGGCAGTTTTACTTTTCCTTTGGGAAGAGGCAACTGAATTCCGGATTTGACTGTCTCACCAAAGCGCAGACGTACAAACTCTTGTAGAACAACAAAGAGCCCAACGCTCGTCACTACCTTCGCGAGCACAGGAGCATTACGAAGAGGACGGAAGATCACGAAATGTAAAAAGAGTCCTAAGAGAATTGACAAAATCAATGCCGCTATCAATGCGGCCGGCAGCGTGATTCGATCACCGGGGAGATCAATAACTGTTGGCCAATTGGGCAAATCAAGGTTGGGTCTCGAACCATTAAACCAATTGACAACTATTTCAATGAGAGCGAGCGGGTTTGGTAACGGTGGAATGTACAACTTGCCTTCGAAACGAAGGCCATAAAACCAATACGCAACAAAAATTGTGACAACGCCATTAGCGAAGTTCACGACTCCAGAACCTCGGAAAGTCAACACCACGCCCAGCGCAATTGCCGAGATCAGCGCCCCAGTGCCGACATTGGAAAACATCGGAGCCAACTGCTTCGCGTCGGTGACATACATCAATGCGAATACCACGACAACAATCAGCGCTACGACAACACCTTTACGTTGTTTAGCGAACTTAACGAGAGATTCCACAGCAAACTCCTGCTTCTACATTTGGACTAGCAAAGAGGGTGTGGCAGATCTTTCGATCCACCACACCCTCTGAAGTTGAGCAACCATCAGGCCGCTCAACAATGAATCAACCTAATTCAGCCTGAGCGTCAATGGCCTTGCCGTTGAAACCATCCATGATGGAAACATACTCAGTACCCTGTTGCTGCTGAACACCGACTTGGAAACCACACAGTGATGGGAACGTCGGGTTACCGCCGCACTTCTGCGGTCCAACAACACCCCAACCTGGACCAGTGAAGGCCTTAGCTGCAGATCGGAAGCCTTCAGAATCAGCCGCGCCACCATTGGCGAACTGAGCGATGGTCATCAAAGTTCCGAATGTCGGACCACCGAAACCGGTGTATTCGAGAGTTTCTGCATCCATACCTTCAGTTGCGGCATAAGCAAACACGGCTTCGATATAGGCGTCAATGTCGGGGTTACCCGGAATGTCGTATGAGTAGCCATAGCCACCGAAGTACCAACCGTCAGGCAAGTCGGCATCGATGCCGAGCCCCTGGAGGTGGTTCTGCATCGGAACACCGAAGCAGAGACCAGTCGTGACAACTGTTGTCTCGATTTCAAGAGTCGCCAGTGCGTCATAGACCGCAATACAACTACCAACAGTCACCAACGGGTAGAAGACATCGGCGTCTTGCGCACCAGCAGCCTGAATGAGGCTGGCCATTTCGGTTGCGCCTGCGGTGTCGGCAGCAGCAACACCGGTGACTTCAACGCCAAGACTTTCAAAAATCGGCTTGGTCAACACGTTGAATGCAACCTGACCAGACGGGTTGTCACCAAAAACAACGGCAACCTTCTTGATTTCCTTGGCTTCGATCTCACCGAGATACTTGGCAATGAACACTGTCAAACCGCCGACAACACCGGGCGCTCCAGGTGTGAAAGCGAATGCATCAGCAGCCAAGAACTCTGGCGTGGTCAACGGGTTCGAAATGAACACTGGCTTCTTGCCAGAAAGACCGTCCAACAGTGGAGCGTTACCGTTCAACATGGCGCCGGCCAACACGACCGAGACCTGGTCATTAGCGAGCATTTCTTGGGCGCACTTCTGACCATCTTCTTCTTTGGTGATGATGCACTCTGCGAGTTCAATCGGGCGACCACCAATACCACCGAGATAGTTGTTGATGTACCACACTGCGGCGTCAACACCAATGGAAGCTTCGGGGAAGCCAGGTGTGCCACCTTCTTGGTTGACGTAGCCCACGACATAGGGCTCGCCAGTGGCGGCGCCAGCGGTGCCTCCGGTGTACTCAACTGCGTGAGCCTGATACTCGGCCGAGATCGGCGATTCTGCGGGAGCATCTGTTGCTGCAGGAGCATCAGTGCCGGACGGGGCATCGGTGGCCGGAGCTTCCGATGCGGGAGCATTCGTAGTTGTCGTTGAATCTTCGCTACAGGCGCCAACAAGCAAACCTGCAATAGCCAAACCAGCAACAAACCTGATCTTTTTATTCCTCATAAGTTTCCCCCTATGGATCAACACGAGTCCGGATGGAAACTCGCACTGTGAAGCCTGCCACATTGACCCCACCCGTTCAAACACCACGACGAACTATCAGGTCTATTTCTTCCAAGGGAGTTTCTTATGAATTTTTAGAGTCACCTGATTCGCGATAATCACCAAAGGCCGCGTCGCGTTCACTCAAAGCGGCAGTGACACCTTTAGTGACAAAAGATTGCATGTATTCCATTGACGACTGTTGATGAAAACCGAGGGCCTGAATTTCGGCGGTGGCTCGGATACCTGCACGTATTCCCATGACGTCCATCGCTCGGTGAGCGGCCCGTTTATTTAAGGCCAACAAATCGGCAGGGATCTTCGCGATACGTTCGGCCATCGCCAAAACTGCCCCATCGAGTTCATCTGCCGGGTGCGCTCGGTTGGCGAACCCATTCGTCACTGCTTCAATGCCACTCATGGAGTCGCCGGTCAACAGAGCTTCCATGCCGCGTCGCAAACCCATCATCCAGGTTTGCCACTGCATATCGGGAGGCGACATCAAGCGCACTGGCGGATAGCCAATCTTTGCGTCTTCAGCGACATACACAAGGTCGCACGCTGTTGCGAGCTCTGTACCACCAGCCAAGCAGTATCCATGCACCTGACCAATGATGGGCGTCGACATATCCCACATTTCGAACCAGTTGTTCACGACATGGCGCGACCACCAACCATCGGCACGTGAAATCGATCGTTCGACATCACTGTTGGGAGAACCCAAGTCGTAACCCGCGCAAAAGGCCGAGCCTGCTCCACGAATAATCATCACCGATACATCGCGCGCTTTATCTCCCTCACGCAATGCAGCGAACAGAGCGCCACGCAAATCGTCATTCAATGCGTTTCGCTTGTCGGGACGGTTCAAAGTGAAACGACGAACCTTCGGCAACGGATTATCGATTAACAGCACTGGGTCAGACATGTGACTCTCCTACTTTGATTTTCTTATTTCTCCCAATATGGAGCGCGCAATTTGCGCTTGTTGATCTTGCCCATGGTGTTACGGCCCAGGTCGTCAACAAACTCAATGGTACGGGGGCATTTGAAGTGACTTAACCGTTCGCGACAAAAAGCCAAAACTTCTTTGGCATCTGGCGGATTCTTCAGGTCGCGCGGAATCGCGAGGGCCTTTAGTTCTTCCCCCATTTCAGCATGAGGAATACCGATGCACGCAACATCTAAGAGATCGGGGTGTTGCACTAATACTTGTTCAGCTTCTGCGGGATAGATATTGACTCCACCAGAGACGACCATGTCACTGAAGCGGTCGGTGATGTAGACAAAACCACCATCATTGACATAACCGATTTCTCCCAGCGTGAAAACACCCGGTGCGATGTTTGCAGCCTTGGTCTTCTCGGCGTCATTTGGGTAGATCACTCCACGACCCGTTGAATCTTTAAAGAACAAACGGCCCTCAGTATTGGCAGGCACCTCGTTGCCATCGTCGTCAAGAACGATGACCGAGAATGGCGGAACAGGTCGGCCGACTGAACCCGGGTTCTCGAGCCAATCAGCACTTGAAATTTGACACGTCGTGCCTACTTCGGTCGCACCATAAGCATCAGTGAAAATCAGCCCCCACCAATCGATCATTGAACGCTTGATATCAACTGGACACGAGGCCCCAGTGTGGGCGACCAACTTCATTGATGACACGTCGTACTTGGCCTTCACATCTTGTGGCAACGCCAACAGACGCACGAAGTGAGTAGGAACCATCACCGAGGTTTCAGTCTTGTATGTAGCGATGGCTTCTAAAGTTTGCTCAGCATCAAACTTGGCGAGAATCACCATTGGTACGCCGCGCACGAGCAAACGCATGCCGTTCAGTGGGCCCGTGTGGTACATCGGACCAACCACCAAGTGAGTCCCGTATTCAGCGAAGCGATTCGACTTCATACCTTCAAGGTGTTCACCCATGGTTGAGCCACCGGCAAACATCGTGGGCGGAAGTTCGGTGCCCTTCGGACGACCAGTCGTGCCAGATGTGTACAACAGATTGGCTCGTGGCTTGACATCGAGCGGTGGATGACTCGGATCACTTTGCGCAAGCCAGTCATTCCAGTTCATGACATCTGGGTGAGACACGTCCCAACCGACAATGCTGATCTCTGCGCCTTCAGATCGAGCAATCTTGGCGGCTTCAACGCCACGCTCAAGAGTCTCAGGGCCAACAAACAAAATACGCGACTCAGAGTCAACCAAAATGTACGCCGCCTCTTCGGCGGTGAGGTGGAAGTTAACCGGTACCGTCGACGCGCTTCCCAAGAGGCAGCCCAAATGTGAAAATGCGGTCTCGGCAGCATTTTCGGCAAAGACGGCAACGCGTCGCTTCGGACCAAGATCAGCCGAGAGAGCATTGTTCGCGGTGCGATTGAGAATGTCGCCAACCTGCGCCCAGGTAAAGGATCGATTCGGATCACGAACCGCAATTTCCTCGGGACGATCACGGGCAAGTTCAGATGCAAAAACAGGCATGAGACGAAACTACGAGATCTCAGACGTCAGCAACAATGCCACGAGCAAGCAATTGCTCTTTATCGTTCGTGAAGTTCGCGGAAAGATCAGCAGGACCGCCGTAGTGAACTTGCAAGAAGCGACGTGTGAACAACCATTGACCATTCACCTTGGCGTAAGCATCGTCGTAGTGAGCGAGCAAAATTCCGGAATCTCCGTTCGCCCGACGCATTCGTTCGCTGATCGCCCAACGCCCTGTGGCCTCGTTGGCCGAGGCTCCAACCCAAGCATCACCATTGTGAACAGTTTGTACGACGGATGAAATGCCTCCCATGGCGGCGTACCACAGTTTGAGAATCGCCTCTTTACCTTCGACCAATCGGCCTCCACCCAAGTCCCAGACCGCGTCATCGGTCCAGCAACTTCCCCACTGCACGCCGTTGCGATGAATCACCGCGTCGGCGTACCGATTAATGAGACGCTGGATGTTGACATAGTCTTCGACACTGACTGGTTCGAGATTGACGGGAGTAAGTTCGCTCATAGGCATTATTTCTAGCCGAGCCAGAAGCCCTGACACGATGCCAGATAGCAGGACGCCAGCCTTCCGCTGATTTGCAGCCGAGCTATTTGCGACAAGATGAGGCATATGAGTTCTGATCTTGATCTCACGAAAATGACGTTGCTCAACCCAGATATTTCTGACTGCCCCTACGACGCCTACGGAAAACTCCGCACCGAAGCACCCGTGTGGCGTGACAATGCAACAGGTATGTATGTCATCACTCGCTATGAAGATGTACGAATGGTCCTCAGTGACACCGAACGCTTCACCAGCGCTCGCCACCGCGGTCGCGTTGATCCACGGTCCGCAAAAATCAAGGCCATGTACGAACAAGATGGCTGGGTGCCCGGAGCCACTTTGGCTGCTCGCGACGATCCTGAACATCGCGAAATGCGCGGTCTCTTCAATCATGCTTTTCGTCCATCGAAGATCAAAGAGATGGATCCGTTCATTGAAGTACTTGCTCATCAACTGATTGATGACTTTATCGAAACCGGCACATGCGATTGGGTTCGATCATTCGCGATTCCGCTGCCCCTCATTGTCATTGGGCGACAAATGGGAGCCCGTGATGAAGACATGTGGCAGATCAAGGCTTGGACAGACGCCTGGGTACAACGTCTCGGGATGATGCAATCTGACGACGAGGCTTTTTGGTCGACCGAGCAAGAGATTGAAGCCCAGCACTATTTCCAACCAATCTTCGAGCGTTTGCGTCAGCAACCGGACAACACTTTGTTGAGTGATTTGGTCAACACCGTCATTCCCGAATGGGGACGCACACTCACTGACAATGAACTGCACGCCGAAATGATGGCCGACACGTTTGTGGGTGGATCAGAGACAACAACCAACGCGCTGTCTGAAGGCGTTCGACTGTTGATTGACAATCCCGACCAATGGACTCTGCTGAAATCTGATCCCGACAAATACGTACCCCTCCTTGCCGAAGAAGTGCTTCGCTTAGAAGGACCCGTGCAAGGACTGTTTCGCTCAACGACTCAAGAAGTTGAACTTCATGGCGTCACGATTCCTGCGGGAGCAGTCATCAATGTGCGTTACGCCGCAGCCAATCGCGATGACAATCAATTTGAATGTCCCGCCGATATGGATCTCAACCGCGACAATGTACGCAGCCACTTATCGTTCGGTTTCGGAACCCATTTCTGCTTGGGCGCACCACTCGCCCGCCGTGAACTCATCATTGGGTTTCGCGCCCTCGTTGACCGCATAGACCACATGTGGTTTATCGATGGCGAGAACGATTTCCGTCATCACCCAAATTTCTGCCTGCGGTCACTCAAGCATTTGAATATCGGGTTTACACAAGCGACTTCATAACTGCTTGCCTCATTGGCAGAACTACTTCAGGGAGTCAGGTTTCAGGGTCGGGCGAGGTACGCATCGACTGTTTGATGCAGATGCCTGGCGCGAATCTCTTGATAATTACCCGAGACTTGCGATGTTCTCATGCTGCCCTTGAACCCACGGGTCTGGGCGGCCATATTGTCCGTGTCTTGGTCATAGACATAACCCAGGCCTTGGTCAATACCGGGCGCCGACATATAGCTCTCATGAATGTCAATGTCGTAGGGCTTCGCGGGAGGTGGTGGGGCTTGGCCGTCAGCGGGAAACCGCAAGAACAACAAGTCAAAGGTGCACTCGTCTGGATTGGTTGGGTGCGGAAGGAATCGATACACCATCGGCTTATGTGCACCCGGGAAAAAGAAACCGTTAGGAAAAACGAAGTACTCGATCGAGTCGATTGTCTCGCTTACTTTAAAGTCTGAAAAATCATGGCCGTATTTTTCTTTCAACTGCTGCTGCACAAACGCCGCGTACACATCGCGCGCAGTGTGACCCTCGGGAACCTGAGGGATATTGACTCCCCCAGAAAACTTGCGCCCAATCATAAAGTTGAGAATCTCTTGTTCTGTTTGTTGTGCTGCAATGTGCGGACTCTGTGAGCCAGATGTATGCATAAATCGCGACACATGCTCGCCAAATACGTCGTACTGAGCGTTTGCGTCACCGGTCGCACGAAGAGCTTCTGGATGTGTCTTAAACACGTGGTATGCCTCGAGAAAAGCCTCCATCGCGGCTTTCCAGTTTGCGGGCAATCGCTTGCGCACATGGATTTCGATGTATCGCTGTGAGAGATCCCAGGTGCCAGTGAAATGACTTGTCATGACCCCGAGATATTCATGTAGTGGCTGAGCGTGCGGATCAAAATTCACGAAAACAAAGCCACCCCATGTGTCCACTTGGATCTCAGGTAACTCATAGTCTTCGTCTTTGACATGCGGGAAATCCCAGCGACACGGAATCGTCGCTAATTTGCCAGAGGTCGACCACGCCCATCCATGAAAAGGACAAGTAAATCGATTGGCGTTCCCCGCTGTGTTCGAAGGTTTGAGTTGAGTTCCTCTGTGAAGACAAAAGTTATTGAAGGCACGAATTTTCATGTCCGCAGAACGAACAATCAGAATCGACCGATCCCCAATGTCGTAGACATGAAAGTCACCCTCGTTTGGAATATGTTCTTCGCGACACGCCCACTGCCATGTGCGTGACCACACTCGGTCGAACTCCGACTTCAAGAACTCGTCAGATGTGTACCGATCAAAACCAATTGGCTCATCACCACGAAACGCATACTCGCTCTCAAGCATTTGCGGCGGGACCCCACCAATATCACGTAAAACAATTTCGCGATAACTCGGCCCTGGACAACGCTCTTGGCCCGCTTCCACTTCTACTGGATCCCCAACCGCTGACACAGCGCAAGGGTATCACGCTACGAAGTAGGGTTAAATTATCGATTTGCAGGAGGAAACGTGGCACATCATGCATACGGGATTGGGTCTGGTGGCATCGCCGGCGTCGGCTCGCGCCAAACAATATTGGCGTACTACAGCATGCGCGGCGTCGAATTTGACCAACGAGTAGCGGCCGCATCGGCCGCTGGCTTTGATGGCATCGGATTTGGAGTGAGCGAATATTTACAACTGCGCGCTAACGGAACGAGTGACGACGACCTTAAGCAAGTTCTGTCTCAACACAACATTCGCATTCTTGAACTTGAAGCTCTGCGACTACTCGACGACAAGTCAGCTCTTGACTTTGAACATGTAGCCAGAACATTCGGAGCAGAGCGCATTCAGGTCATCGCCCCTTTTGGTACAAACAAAGACATTGACCTTGATGTTGCAGCGCAATGGCTTGGTGCCTTAGCCGAACGCACTGCTGACGCAGATGTGCATTACGCCCTTGAGTTTTTGCCACCAACAAAGATTCCAGACATTGCAACTGCCCAGAATTTTGTTCGCCGAAGTGGGCATCCAAATGTTGGCCTCTGCGTTGACACATGGCATGTTTTTCGCGGTGCTGGCGTGTCGTCGCTCGCAGATCTTGATTACTCGCTGGTCAAGAATATTCAAGTTGATGATGGCACTATGACCCCAAGCATGGACGACTACATTCAGGATTGCATCCACAATCGCGAGCTTCTCGGTGCAGGTGAGTTTGATCTCAAGCAGTTCTTTGAACACACGCCTCCCAATGCTCCTATCAGTGTCGAAATCATCGACGACGACCTTGATCTGATTCCGGCTTTCGAGCGGGCTCAACTTCAGGCATCATCTCTTCAACGCTTGATGGCGCATTGCTATCGGCAAGACTGACAATCAGTAGTTTTCTCAGCGTACGGAGCCACCATGATCCCTGACTATTCATCACGAACCTTGAGCGATCTCTCCTCGCTTGTTGGAAAACGAGCCGTTGTCACTGGCGGAGCTAGGGGAATTGGCGCAGCAACCGTTTCGCGACTCGCCGAAGCCGGAGCCGATGTGTTGGTCACCGATATAGATGAAGCCGGTGCGGCAACGACTGCATCTGCGGTAGCGAAACAAACTGGGCGACAGGTACTCAGTACACGAATTGATATCGGTGATACCTCAACGATTGTTGCAGCAGCAGATCTGTGCGTTGAAAAACTTGGTGGTCTCGACATCTGGGTAAACAATGCCGGCATTTACCCCACCACCGGACCCGCCATTGAGGCTGCCGATGATTTCATCGATCGACTGATGCAGATAAATGTTCGCGGCAACTTCGCCTGTGCGCGTGAAGCAGCGCGGCGTATGCAAGGTGGCGTCATCATTAACTTGGCGTCAACCACTGGGTTTCGGGCAGCCCCAGGCATTAGTGCATACGTGATGTCAAAACATGCGGTTGTTGGCATGACCAAAAGTTTGGCTCTCGAATTTGGCCCGAAGAATATTCGAGTTGTCGGAGTTGCTCCAGGACCAATTGATACCCCAGGAGTGCAGGACCAACTAGCACCTTTAAAGGCGGCCGGACTTGATGTCGGCGCGCGGATGAGCCAAACCCTTCTGGGTCGCGCAGGACAGGCTGATGACATCGCTCGAGTCATTCTGTTTCTTGCAACAGATATGGCTGCCTGGATCACCGGCGAGGTAGTTGCCGTTGACGCCGGCTCGCTTGCAGGCTAAACGAAAGACTTCCTTCGCCTGCTAGACAAACACTGGGGGTAATGACATGAGTCAATCAAAGATTCCAACTACTGCTGACCACATTGACGCCAATTGGCTCAATCAGGCGTTTGATGGTTCAGTAGCAACGATTACCAATGTTCAAGCGCAACGATTGGGTGAAGGAGTCGGTCTACTCGGCGAAGTAACTCGATTGCACCTGACCTACGCTCCAGGTTCAGGCGGGCCACAACCAGCAACGATGATTGCCAAGTGTCAGGCCGCCGCGCCTGGCAATGTCTTCATGTCGCAGGCCATGGGTTTCTACGAACGCGAATCATCGTTCTATAAGCAATTCTCGCAATCAATCAACCTGCGAGTTCCGTTTTGCTATTTCACCGATGTTGATCCTGCTGGCGCTCCGTACATCGTTCTCTTAGAAGAAATCACCAACCCCCGAATGGTTGATCAAGTTGTCGGCGCAAATTTCGAAGACAGTGCCGCAATTCTTGATCAGGCTGTCAAATTGCATAGTCATTTTTGGGATAACGAATTGTTGTGGTCACTCGAGTGGTTGCCGCCGATGAATAATCCGTTGTATCGCGCCGCTCGCGAAATGGCTGAGCCAAAACTTGAATCGTTTATTGCGACATGGTCGCCCCATGTTGCAGCCGACACGATGCAATGGATGCGCGAACTCACTCCGAAATATCCCGACATGGTCGACTGGTGGGTCGAACAAGGCAATGCAACTTTCTCACATACCGACTTTCGTGCAGACAACTTTTTGTTTGGCGGTTCAGCAGGCGAAGGGGTCGTGACAGTCCTTGACTTCCAACTCAGCGCTCGTCATGTCGGCATGTGGGATGTCGCCAACTTTCTTGGTCAATCCGTCACCACCGAAAATCGACGTGAGTGGGAACAGTCATTGGTGCGTCGTTACTACGACGGACTCGTCGCTGCAGGAGTTCCCAACTACTCGTGGGAGCGATGCTGGCGCGATTATCGCTACTGCTTATTGCATCAAGCGTGGTCGCAGGTTGCTGTGAGCGATATCGACCCTGGCAACGATCGCGGACGGGCCTTATTACACGCCATGATTACCCGCGTGTTCGCTGCTGCCCACGACCTGCAATCTGGCGACCTACTGAACGAAATCTGAGAAGTCTTCTGTACCGCCATGACACCCGAACTTGTCGCACGCCTCACTGCAGAAATGCAATATGAGTTTGACCGAACCGCGCCACCAGACGGCTTCCCAAAATTTCACGACATTCCGGTTGAACGATTTACATCTGATGAGTTTTGGGACCTTGAACAGAAGTACCTCTGGCCAAAATCGTGGGTCTTGGCCGGTCGGGCCGAAGATATTCCCAATGTCGGCGACTTCTTTACCTTTGATGACTTAGGCGTGCCGATCCTTTTGATTCGAGGAAAGGATTCGCAAGTTCGCGCTTTCTACAACACGTGCCAGCACCGAGGCGCACCAGTTGTGCGTGAATCATCGGGAACCTCAAAGCTTCTGCGTTGCCAGTACCACTCCTGGTCATACGACATCGACAATGGGCAACTGGTCTCTGTACCCGACGAAAGAGATTTTGTTGATCTTGACAAAACCGAACGGTGCCTCCCTTCAATCTCTTGCGAAATTTGGGACAACTGGATTTTTGTTAACCAAGATCCTGACGCAATGTCATTTGCCGATCACATCGGAAAAATCGCCGATGAAATGTCCGAATTTCAGGGCGCTAATTTACGCACCGTCGCCAAACAAAGCGCGATAGTCCCATGCAACTGGAAAGTCACTGCTGAGGCATTCCTTGAGGTCTACCACTTCAGACATATCCACAGTCGCAATGGCGAAAGCCTGCTTGACAACCGCGGCGCAACTATGGGACTTCTTCCCAACGGATGTTCGCGAATGGTGACACCATTTTCGAAAACCTCGTACTCTGCGCTCGGCATGAGCAACTGGGACGATTACAAGCACGTAGTGATCCCCGGCTTTACCGATTTAGAAACAGTGAACGACATGGTTCGTTGCACCAGTTCGGCTTACGGAGTATTCCCCAATCTCATCACTCCCGTTGCCGCCTATGGTTTTCCGTTTATCACCTTTTGGCCGATTGATAAGCAGACCACTCGTATCGATTGGACTCATTACGCCCCGATTGATTTCAACCCCGAAGATGGATTGCCCGCCAATTGGCAAACGAGGTTGGACAATTTCAAAGTCATCATGGAAGAAGACTTCTGGAATATGGCACCAATGCAAAAGTCGCTTGAGTCACCTGCGATGCGCGGGATGCCCACCAACTATCAAGAGCGTCGAATCTGGAATTTCCACGAGCAACTCGACCGCGTTATCGGCATTGATCGGATTCCTGCATCAATGCGCGTTGAGCAACTTCTCAGTGACTACATCGAGCACTAGAAACAACGCTTTGCTCAACCTCGCGAGACTCCTGGGTTTCCGTCAGTCCACATCACCACTAGACGACGAAAAGTGATTCGCCAACCATCAGCCGTGCGCTTCAGTTCATCTTCATAACGGCCAGCGATGATGAAGTTTGGGCCACCATGAGCGGCCTTGCGAACATGTTGGGCTTGCAAGTAGCAACGACATGTTGCCGTGTCACCCTGAACAACAATCTGATGATTTGAAATGAGATGCTGAGTTTCGTCCATGCGAGAAAGAGCGGTTTCGACACGCTTCTTGATGGCAACACGACCAACGACATCTTCGAGAAGGTCACCATTGGCATCTTCAGTAAACACCGAGTCCAGAACCGCCCAATCTTTCGTATCTAAAGCCCAGCAATAGCGGATAGTCACATCAGTGATTGCCGCACGATCAACGAGCAACTGGTGTGCGTCGCTACTGGGCAATGTGTCAATCGTTTGAATCTCAAGCATCTCGTCCCCCTCTATCTCGTCTCAACCGTAGTCGGATATGGCACGCTAGGGACATGTCCATCCTTGGCCGACCGGTGCAAATTGCTTATAGCGCCCGAGGTCAAGACACGCTTGAAGAGGCGGCAGATGAATTTCGCCAACGCACCAGCTGTGGACCATTCGTTTTTGCCCACCACATCGAGATTGCGTCGTGCACGATCAATGGCGAGCCGGGCACGTTCGATCACTCGTCAGCATATGGCTGGTGGGGCGAGATCATGGTTGAGTTGGTTCGCGAACACTCCGCCCCGCTCGGACCAAGCCCATCGGGCTTGCACCATATGGCGTTCCTGGTCGAATCGTTACCTGCCGGGATTGGCTGGTGTGCCCAACAAGGTTGGCCACTCATTCTTCATGCCCAAACCAGTGGTGGACAAGAGTTTGTCTTTTGCGATGCTCGACACGACCTCGGACATTTCATCGAAATGTACGAACCATCCGAACGTTTATTGGGCTTCTACGACTATGTGAGAAATCTGTCGCTCACATAGTCGTTCAAGCAATTCACATAGTTGAGTCGTCGACCCAACTTCCGTGGAAGCCAAA
>JBIKYT010000074.1:0-9669 GCA_044355095.1 Ilumatobacteraceae bacterium | reverse complement strand
GTTGCCGCTTTGTCAAAGCCAACGGCGACGCAAGTGAGAGTCAGCCACGCTTTAAGTCGGTGACAACTCCACCGGCAACGCGCACGATGTCCGCCGGTGCAGCACCAAAGTTGTCGTTCCACGTTCCCGCAGCTGCCCACACCTCGTCGTATTGCAACAAGTCCGGATCAACAAACACACGCAGTTGGGTTGCATGACCAAAGGGAGGCACGCCGCTGATGGTTTAGGCAACTCTTCCAGTATTCGAACTCACGCGCTCGATACAACTCAAAGCGAACGAGGCAAGTACACGAGAACAGCTTCTAGTCGTTCATGAGTAGTCTGACCTTTATGGTGAAGGTACTGAACAAACCCATGGTGCCACTCGTTGGCGTAATGACGGGATTGCTCTGGATTTCTGTACTCGTAGTTTCGTTTGGCATCAACACGTCCTGCACCAACGCGTGGTCGTGCACATCCTCAAACTGCCAACCCTGTCGCATCGTTGGGTTTGCCTCTCTTGGCGGTCTGCTAGTTGGGACCGCAATCGGTGCTGGAGCACTTTTTGCACCGTTTCCAAGGTTCGGCCGACGCATCATCTATGTGACTTCAATGATTACCCTGATCATCTGCATCGCCATCATCGCTGGATCGTGGAGCCAGCCTCAGTGAACCAGTTGCTCTTCCAGGTCACTGACGTTTCAGGTCTGTGACCACGCCACCGGCAACACGCACGATGTCCGCCGGTGCAGCACCAAACACGTCGTTCCAAGTTCCCGCAGCTGCCCACACCTCGTCGTACTGCAGCAAATCCGGATCAACAAACACTCGCAGTTGAGTGCTGTGACCAAAGGGAGGCACGCCACCGATCGGAAACCCAGTTGCTTGACGAACAACGTCGGCATCAACTCGTGCGCACTTCAATCCCCCAGCGGCTAAAGCCAACTTCTTCTCATCCAACTGGTTCGACCCACTCACATACGCCAACACCACTTCACCATCAACGGCGAAAATCAGACTCTTAACAATCTGCCCAAGCTCGACACCAATCGCAGCGGCAGCATCGGCTGCAGTCTTAGTTCCATCAGGGAACCTACGCGGCGTAATTTCAAGACCAAGTGCCCGAGCCGCCTCAACAACACGAACGACATTGGGGTGCAGTGCTTCACTCACAGATCAAACCGTACCCGACGCCAATAACTGATCAATTGCTTCGGCCATCTGGCGATCTCGAGCGGTCACGCACCCCTTGTCATGGCTGATCAGGGTGATATGCACCTTGTTGTAACTGTTGCTCCAGTCAGGGTGATGGTCCATCGTTTCAGCCAACACTGCAACCTGGTTCATAAAGGTCCATGCCCCCACAAAATCGGCGAACTCGAGATCGCAGTGCAAACCCTTGTCATCTTCGGTCCAAAGTACAGATGTCACAGGAGTATCTAACCAGTTCGTCTTGAACGATCCCCTATCGATTGGTACGGTAGACCCCTGAAGGGGAGTATCCCATTCCAGTTCAGCGTCGTCAGTACGGTCAATAGACTCGGCGTTGTCAGATCGCACGATCTGTGGGAAAGACCTTCGGTACGAGCACGGCAGTCGTGTTCATTTACCGAGAGGACCTCCCATGCCCACAACTTTGCAATTAATCAACGAACCGCATTTGGTCAATGTTGGCGATGTTTGCGAACACCACGAGGTCTCAGTAGAGAGCGGATTGTCACATGATGTCGTCATTGAACGACAGGCACAGCACGGACTCAACGAATTGCCCAAGGCCGATGTGGTTCCCGCTTGGAAGAAGTTTGTCGCACAATTCAACGACACCCTTATCTTGATTTTGATTGGCGCCGCCGTTGTGAGCGCAGTGGTATCACAAGAGATAAAAACTCCACTCGTCGTTTTGATAGTGGTCTTGACGAATGCCATCATCGGTTTCTTCCAAGAACATAAAGCCGAAGCAGCCCTAGAGGCCTTACGCAACATGGTCGTTGGCGAAGCCAAAGTTCGACGCGATGGCGAAGTTCGTATGGTGCCATCGCACCAAATCGTTCCAGGTGATGTGGTCTTGGTCGAAGCCGGCGATCGCATTCCTGCCGATGGACGCATTTTGTTGGCCGCAAACCTTGAAATCGAAGAGGCTGCTCTCACAGGCGAAAGCCAGCCCGTCACCAAAATCACTGATGCGCTCCATGCCAGTAGCGAGCACAGCGGACTCGGTGATCGATTCAACATGGCGTTCAAGAACACCTCAGTTTCACGGGGACGTGGTGAGTTCATTACCACCGCAACCGGAGCCCACACCGAAATCGGAAAGATTGCCGGCCTCTTGCATTCAACGAAGAATGCCCCGACTCCCCTGCAGAACCAACTCAATAAATTGGCCCATCAACTCGCCAAACTCGCAGGAGTCATTGTCGCTTTGGTTGTTGTCATCGGACTCATTCGTGGCGAAACAATTCAGGATCTCTTGTTGACCGCAGTCGCTCTGGCAGTTGCCTGCATCCCCGAAGGCCTACCAGCAGTAACTGCTGTGACATTGGCAATCGGTGTCTCGCGTATGGCCGATCAACGCGCCATTGTGAAACGCCTTGCAAGTGTTGAAACTCTGGGCTGTACCAGCGTGATCTGTAGCGACAAAACCGGCACACTCACTTTGAATGAGATGACCGCCCGCGACTTAATCGTTCAAGGCAAATCACACGCAGTGAGCGGTCAGGGCTACTCGCCCATCGGAGACATTCAACGCCTTCCCGACGACGAGCAATCAATTATGCACTCGACCCTTGAAGCGCTCGCACTGTGCAACGACTCGGCGGTTCATGAAGAAGACGATCAATGGAAACTTGTCGGCGACCCCACCGAAGGTGCTCTCGTTGTGTTGTCGGCCAAAGGCGGAGTTGATGTTCGTGCACTACGTGACCGCCACCCACGCCTCGCCGAAGTTCCTTTCGATTCAGCGACCAAATTCATGGCCACAGTTCATCAACTCATTGATGACAGCGGGGAACATGTCATCCGTCTATGCGTCAAGGGTGCGCCCGATGTGTTGATCGACCGCTGTTCACGATCAATCGGTCAGCAAGGAGTCGCTGAAGGTATCGAATCGCAACGCGCCAACCTTCTTGCTCATAACGATCGTCTTGCATCACAAGGCTTGCGAGTTCTTGCCGTTGCCACTCGTGATTTTGATCTTGACTCGTGGTCTGAAATTCAATCTTCGGGCGCACCAGTTGACGGTTTGGTTTCTGACCTCGTTCTCTTGGCCCTCATTGGCATCGTTGACCCTCCTCGCCCAGAAGCCCGTAATGCAATCGCCGAAGCTCGCTCGGCTGGCATCGCCGTCAAGATGATTACAGGAGACCACGCAACAACCGCTGCAGCAATTGGTCGCGAACTTGGTCTTGGTGACAACGGGAATGTCATTTCAATCACCGGACCAGAGCTCAACGGTCTCACCGACGAACAGATGGAAGAAGTCGCGCAAAACACTCATGTGTTTGCTCGCGTGTCACCTGAACACAAGATTCGTTTGGTTGCAGCGCTTCAACGTCGCGGCCATGTCGTTGCCATGACTGGCGACGGCGTTAATGATGCGCCAGCACTCAAGAAGGCCGACATCGGTGTGGCGATGGGAATTACCGGAACCGAAGTCAGCAAAGAAGCTGCAACCATGGTGCTGACCGATGACAACTTCGCCACGATTGTGAGCGCAGTTCGTCAAGGTCGATCGATCTACAACAACATCGTCAAGTTTGTGCGCTTCCAGCTATGCACAACTTTGGGATTCGCCATGTTGTTCTTGTTGTCGTCGATCTTCAACATCGCAGGTGGCAAGCCCTTCGCGGCAATTGCAATTTTGTGGGTCAACATCATCATGGATGGTCCTCCAGCAATGGCGCTCGGTCTAGATCCAGCCGACGATGATGCGATGAATCAAAAGCCACGCCCACAGAGCGAACATATCTTGACCAAGTCGCGCTGGATCGCGATCGTCCTGTCATCACTCGTAATGGCAATTGGCACTCTGTTTGTTCTTGCATTGGCGCCTGGCGATGAAGCCAAAGCTGGTGTCGCCACCATCGCCGGAACCATGGCCTTCAACACATTCGTTGTTGCTCAGTTCTTCAACATCTTGAACTCACGTCACGATCGCCACTCAGTGTTCAGCCGTGGAACATTGCGCAACAAGTTCCTCTGGATCTCACTGTGTGCCGTACTGCTGTTGCAAGTGGGCGTCACGCATCTCGGACCTTTGCAGAGCCTGTTTGACACTATGTCAATCAGCGGCAGCCAGTGGCTGATCTGTATCGCCGTTGCATCATCAGTTCTTTGGACCGAAGAAATCAGAAAAGCAATCACCCGCTTCACACGAAAGGACAGCAACTCATGAAATGCCCAGTTTGCCCCGATGCCTCTTTAGTAATGGCCGATCGCCAAGGAGTAGAAATTGATTACTGCCCGACTTGTCGCGGAGTCTGGCTTGATCGTGGCGAGTTAGATAAAATCATTGAACGGTCCGCCGTCGCTGAATCATCTTCACGATCACGTCGTGATGATGACGACGACGATGACGACGACCGCTACAAGTACGGCAAGGTTGACAAGTACGGTCAGCCAGTCAAAAAGAGCAAGACGAAGAGCCTCCTCGGCGATCTATTTGATTTCGGCTGATCACACTTCTCAAAGGATTTATCATGTTTAAGAACACAATGAAAACAACTGTCTTACTGGCGGCACTTGGTGGCCTCATTGTCACAGTCGCCGGCCTTCTAGGCGGAGGTAGCTCTGGTGCCGTCATGATTGGCGTCGTCATTGCCCTCGTGATGGTTGGCGGCAGTTATTGGTTCAGTGACAAACTCGCGCTCAAGTCTGCGAAGGCCGTCGTGATTACCGAGAGTGATGCGCCCGAGTTTTATCGCATGGTGCAGTCGCTTGCTCAGCGCGCCAATATGCCGATGCCGCGCGTTGCCATTTCACCAGCCGAGCAACCCAATGCCTTCGCCACCGGTCGTGGACCGAACAATGCAGTGGTGTGCGCGACTCAAGGACTTCTGCGGTCAATGCCCGCCGATGAACTTGAAGGAGTCATGGCCCATGAACTGATGCATGTTCGTAACCGCGACATCTTGATTGGTTCAGTTGCAGCCGCAGTGGCAACTGCAATTTCGGCAATCGCCCAGATGGCATATTTCGCTGCACTCTTCGGTGGTGGACGTGACGATGAAGATCGCCCCAATCCCATTGCGCTGCTTCTCATCTCGATGTTGGCACCGATTTCGGCTTCATTGATTCAGATGGCAATTAGTCGTAGTCGCGAGTTTGAAGCCGACCGCAGTGCAGCCGAACTTCTCGGCTCAGGTCAAAGTTTGGCCCGCGCTTTGCAGCGCATCGAGCAAGCAGCGAGCCGTACTCCAATGCAGGTCGCTCCGGCGCAAGCTCAGGCGTATATTCACAACCCGCTCGCTGAGTTTGGTCAGCGACGCACTGGTGGCGTCAACATGTCAAAACTGTTTTCAACCCACCCGAGCACCGACGAACGCATTCGTCGTTTGCTGGAGATCTGATTACACAACAATCAGGGGAAAAGACCAAAACCCATCGGGTCGTCTTTGGCATCGTCTTCTGCTGCAACTTCAGCGGGCGTGAAAGCCGCATAGCCATCGCGTTCAAGAACATCAGCGAGTTCTGGTCCGCCAGTTTCGACAATGCGACCCTTCACAAGAATGTGAATCTTGCTGGGGCGAAGTTCGGTGAGTAGTCGGCTGTAGTGAGTGATCACTAATGCACCCAAGTTGTCTTCACTTGTTGCATCCATCACGCGGCGAGCACAATCACGCAATGCGTCAACGTCAAGACCCGAGTCGAGTTCGTCGAGAATCACAAACAGGGGCTTCAGAATAGACAGTTGCAAAGTTTCATTGCGCTTCTTTTCGCCACCCGACAAGTCAACATTGAGCGGACGATCTAAGAACTTCTCATCAAAGTGAATGCGTCCTGCTTCAGTCTTGAGCAGCGTGTCTAGGCGGGCGATGTCACCATCGCGACCACGGCCCTTCAGTGCTTCAGACAAAACATCATTGAGCATGACGCCAGGAACTTCGGTTGGATACTGCATCACCAGATGCAAGCCGGCCGCAGCACGCTTCCAGGTCGGCATGCCGAGCATTTCAACACCATCAAGCAACACTGAACCCGATGTCACCGTGTAACCGGCCTTGCCCATCACGACGGCCGAGAGCGTGCTCTTGCCGGCGCCGTTCGGACCCATCACTGCATGCACTTCACCAGACGAGATGGTGAGGTTGACACCATGAAGGATTTTCTTGTTGCCAACCGATGCATGAAGGTCGCGAATTTCAAGAGTACTCATGATGCAGATCCTTTAGCAGAGACGTGTACGGCGCCATCAACAACTCGTGCATCAAATACTGCGACGGGTTGAGTTGCGGGGAAAGTGTTGGGCTGTCCAGTAATCAAACTGAAGGCACTTCCGTGCTTGGGGCATTCGAGTTGCTTTTCTTCGCACCACACTTCGCCACCGTCGCTGAGCGACACGTTGGCATGACTGCACACATCACCAATTGCGTATACATCGTCATCAATACGAACGAGTGCGACGGCTTTACCGTCGACAACAACCTTCTTGGCGGTACCGGCTTCAATTTCATCGAGACGACAGACGATGGTCATGACGGGTCTCCGATCGAAAGTTTTTGCGCGACTCGTTGACGTAACGGTGCAGCCAAATCGCCAACGGGCAATTGAGCCAACACTTCATCAAAGAATCCGAGCACGACTAAACGTTGCGCGACATCGGGGTTGACGCCACGGCTCTCGAGGTAGAACAACTGGTCTTCATCAATTGGTCCGACAGTGGATGCGTGACTGCACTTCACATCGTTGGTTTCAATCTCGAGGTTCGGCACGCTTTCGGCCCATGCACCATGAGACAACGTGAGGTTGCGATTGGTCTGATAAGCCACCGAACCCTTCGCATTGTTGTGAATCTTGATGAGGCCGGTGTACACGCTCTTGGCGGTGTCTTGTACAGCGCCCTTAAAGAGCAAGTCACTTGTTGTGCGAGGAGCAGCGTGCTCTTGCAAAGTACGGAAGTCATGCATTTGCGTTCCGCCAGCGAAATACAAAGCAACTTGACGAGTGTTGCTTCCCTGGCCGCGTAAACGTGCAGCAGTGCTGACGCGCGCGTAGTCGCCACCGAGAGCAACTGTCGCCAACAATGTGTCGGAGTCACGCTCGCCGACGCTGTCGTGTTCACCAATTTGCCACGACTTGTCACCAAGTTCGTTGATCGCGAGGTAGCGAACACGTGCCGACTGCGCAGCACGAGCATCAAGCACCGGCACCACTAATGAGCGCACACCATCATCAGAGATGAAACGTTCAACAACTGTCACTTCACTGTTTTCGGCTGCATTGATCACAAGCCGAGGGAAATAAACCGACCCATCGCCATTCAGAGTGTGCGTGATGACGATCGGTTGCGGAGCAACGACGCCACGGGCAACTGACACAACGACAACGTCCATATGAGCCAAGTTGAGGCTGTTGAAAAGATCGGTGCTTGTTGACTGCGCAAACAAGTCAGCGAGCGAAGAATCAACGCTGGCACTTGAGGCCGGCACCCGAGTCACAGTTACCTGGCTCGATTCACCGGTGATCGTGGTTGGCGTTTCTGCAATGGCAAAAGTCGCGAGATCGAGTTCGCCAATACGGCTGTAACGCCAAGTCTCTTCATCAATGGTGGGGAACGGAGCTGCAATCGCCCGCTCGTGAGCGGAACGGCGGACCTGAGACCAAGTCGCACCAAGACTGAGCGCCGAATCGGGGGTCAAAACGGGCACGGATAAATATTACTACCGCCGTAGTGGTAATTCACCCTGAGGGACGAAGTCTGTGACTCAATCCTTGCGACGACGACGAAAGAAACGCTTCAGACCCTTGGCATTCTGTTTTGCCTGTTCGGCTTCAACTTCGGCCATGACCTGAGCACCAATGGCGTTCAAAATGTCTTCGGCCTCATCAAGAACTGCTGCCGCTGAACCATCATCAAGACCGGGTGGTTCGGTCGGGGTGCGGGGCGGCACGAGAGAGCCGTAGGTCCATCCGGCATCGGGGCGGCGGGCATACGCCGGGCAGTTTTCGGGACAACGCCACGGGGCGTCAGGAGCGAGATCGAGGTTGCACTTGCGAACGGTGTCGCCATTGCCATACGTGCGACTTTCAAAGTTCTTGCACTCTTGACGCATCGGCATCAGAACAATCTACCCGTTGTGATTCTGGTGCAGGATCGTTGCGTATTTCGTAACAATTCTGCACCAGAAACACAAAGAAATCAGCCGACTGAGCCTTCCATCTGGAGTTCGATGAGACGGCTCCACTCGACGGCGTATTCCATCGGCAAGGTGCGAGTCACGGGCTCAATGAATCCGTTCACGATCATGCCCATGGCCTGCTCTTGCGACAAGCCGCGACTCTGCAAGTAGAACAACTGCTCATCAGCAATCTTTGAAACAGTTGCTTCGTGACCGATCTGTGCGTCCTTCTCGCCCACTTCCATGTAAGGGAAGGTGCGGCTTTCGCTCTGATCATCAAGGATGAGCGCGTCACACTGCACGTGGCTCTTGCAACCGTATGCACCTTCGTCAACACGCACGAGTCCGCGGTACGCCGTGATTCCGCCGTCTTTGCTGATTGATTTCGACACAATCTTCGAAGTGGTCTCGGGAGCAGCGTGCACCATCTTGGCGCCGGCGTCTTGATGCTGACCGGCACCAGCGTAAGCAACGCTCAATACTTCGCCCGTTGCTTTTGGTCCGACCAAATACACACTTGGGTACTTCATGGTGAGCTTTGAACCGATGTTGCCGTCGATCCATTCCATGTGGCCTTCTGCTTCAACGCGTGCACGCTTGGTGACCAAGTTGTACACGTTGGGTGACCAGTTCTGGATCGTTGTGTAGGTCACGTGAGCGCTTGGCTTCACGATGATTTCAACAACGGCTGAGTGCAGCGAATCACTGGTGTACACCGGCGCTGAACAACCTTCGATGTAGTGAACCTTTGAACCCTCGTCGGCAATGATGAGCGTGCGTTCAAATTGTCCAGCGTTTTCAGCGTTAATTCGGAAGTACGCCTGCAACGGCATTTCGCATTCGACGCCCGGCGGAACATAGATGAATGATCCACCCGACCACACTGCGCTGTTGAGCGCCGAGAACTTATTGTCCCCTGGCGGAATAACAGTGCCGAAGTACTGCTTGACCAATTCGGGATACTCGCGCAACGCGGTGTCCATGTCGCAGAACAAAATTCCCTGTTCTTCGAGTTCAACACGGTTGCGGTGGAACACCACTTCGCTTTCAAACTGTGCCGTCACGCCCGCCAAGTACTTGCGCTCGGCTTCGGGGATACCCAACTTTTCGTAGGTGGCCTTCATCTGCTCGGGAAGATCATCCCACTCATTAACTTGGGCATTGGCTGGGCGCAGGTAATAAAAGATGTCTTGGAAGTCGATGTCAGGCATGTTGTTGGCGAACCAAGGTGACATGGGCTTCTTCTCGAACAGGTTCAAGCTGCGCTCGCGGAATTGCGTCATCCACTTGGGCTCGCCCTTCCACCACGAAATCTGATCGACGACCGGCTTGCTCAGACCCTTTTCGGGCTTGAACG
>JBIKYT010000073.1:0-9672 GCA_044355095.1 Ilumatobacteraceae bacterium | reverse complement strand
AGTTGTATAAGCCTTTGTAATTCCGATGATGCGATCAAGGAGTCGTGGTCCAATACCTGATCCAACGCTCGCTCCACCTGCGGTCGGATTTGACGACGTCACGAATGGGTATGTGCCATGGTCAAGATCGAGAAAGGTTGCCTGTGCACCTTCGAGCAAGATGTCTTGACCGGCATCGACTGCATCGTGCAAAAGTCCGACGGTGTTACCTATATATGGCTGCAAGCGCTTCGCGTACGCCACAAACTCGGTCACGATGCGCTCGACGTCAAGGGCATCGCCGCCGGCGTGGACAATGTTGAGGCTTTCTTCCGTTGCACGCTCGCGTACCTGTTCGGCGAAAGATTCCAGGTCGACGCATGCGCCCGCTCGAATACCAACGCGTCGAGCCTTATCGGCATACGCCGGTCCGATGCCCTTCAACGTCGTACCGATTTTGTTGTCCCCTAGGTTGCCCTCAGAGATTGCGTCCCACGATTGATGCCATGGGAAAATGAGTTGGGCCTGGCTCGAGACGGTCAATTTGGCACACGAAATACTGCGCGATTCAAGACGATCAATTTCGGCGAAGAGAGTTGGCATATCAACCACAACACCGTTGCCAATGACTGGTGTGACGTGCTCATAAAGAACGCCCGATGGAATGAGCTGCAGCGCATACTTCTCGGTACCGACGACCACCGTATGGCCAGCGTTGTGTCCACCCTGGTAACGAGCGACCACCGAATTCTCTCGGGCAAGAAGGTCGATGACCTTGGCTTTGCCTTCATCGCCCCATTGGGCTCCGACGACGACGGTGACTGACATGGCACGCTCCTAATAAATGGGGGGAACGTAACGACACCCTACTTGCTCGTCAGGAACTGAGCACGATCTGATCGTCGACTGCGTCAACAACAATTGCACTGTCTTCGCCCACTTTGCCTTCGAGAATCAAGACTGAGGCACGGTCGCCAATCTCGCGTTGAATGACCCGCTTCAGTGGTCGGGCTCCAAAGTCAGGGTCGAAACCAACTGCGGCGAGTAATGCCACGGCGGCTGGTGTGACCTCAAGAGTAATTCGACGTGCCAACAGGCGCTCACGAAGCTTTTCAAGTTGAATGATCACGATGTGAGCCAAGTCCTCTTGCGTCAAGGAGCGGAAGCGAATGATTTCATCGATGCGGTTGATGAACTCGGGCTTAAAGAACATTTGTGGGTCACCAGGCAAATTTGAGGTCATCACAATCACCACATTGGTGAAGTCGACCGTGCGGCCCTGACCATCAGTGAGACGACCATCATCAAGTACCTGCAACAAGATGTTGAAAACATCAGGGTGAGCCTTTTCTATTTCATCAAGCAACACCACGGTGTAACCGCGACGGCGAACTGCCTCGGTCAGTTGTCCACCTTCGTCGTAACCGACATAGCCAGGGGGCGCTCCGACCAAACGGGATACTGAATGCTTCTCCATGTATTCGCCCATGTCGATGCGCACCATGGCGCGCTCGTCATCAAACAAAAACTCGGCGACTGCTCGAGCTAACTCAGTCTTGCCCACACCAGTTGGTCCGAGGAACAAGAATGAACCAATCGGGCGATTGGGATCAGACAAACCAGCGCGACTGCGACGAATAGCGTTCGATACAGCAGTGACAGCCTGATCTTGACCAATGACTCGCTTATGCAACAACGCTTCAAGATGGACCAACTTGGCCATTTCGCCTTCAAGCAAACGAGTGACCGGAACACCAGTCGATTTACTCACGACCTCGGCAATGTCTTCAGCATCAACTTCTTCTTTGAGCATGCGATTACCTGTTTGCAACACATCTAAGTGACCCGTTGCTTCGGTAATGCGGCGTTCAATTTCGGGAATTCGCCCGTAACTGATTTCCGACTTCTTTTGCAGATCGGTTTCGTATTCAACACCGATCTTCAACTGCTCAAGCTCTTCCTTCAGATTTCGAATAGCACTAATGGCGTCTTTTTCTTGCTGCCAATGTTCGCGCATAATGCCCGAATCATTCTTGAGAAGTTTGAGCTCATCATCAATCGTTGAGAGTCGCTCCCGCGAAGCTGAATCGGTTTCTTTCGCTAGGGCCAACTTTTCAATCTCAAGTTGCATGATGCGACGTTCAACAACATCAATCTCAGTTGGCAGTGAGTCAATTTCAATTCGTAACTTGCTAGCAGCTTCGTCAACCAAGTCAATGGCCTTGTCAGGAAGGAAACGACTCGTGATATAGCGGTCAGATAAAACCGCGGCGCTCACCAAGGCTGAGTCTTGAATACGAACACCGTGGTGAACCTCGTAACGCTCTTTCAGTCCTCGCAAAATTGCGATGGTGTCTTCAACGCTCGGCTCGCCGACATACACCTGTTGGAATCGTCTTTCAAGAGCCGGATCTTTTTCAACATACTTGCGGTACTCATCAAGAGTGGTTGCACCAATCATGCGCAGCTCTCCACGGGCCAACATGGGTTTGATCATGTTGCCAGCATCCATGGCACCTTCAGCACCACCGGCACCGACGATGGTGTGCAACTCATCAACAAAGGTGATCACTTCACCAGCAGCATCGGTGATTTCTTTCAGCACGGCCTTCAAGCGTTCTTCAAATTCACCGCGATACTTTGCGCCTGCGAGCAAACTGGCGATGTCAAGAGAAATCAGCCGCTTGTTTTTCAGACCCTCGGGCACATCACCTTCAGCAATACGTCGAGCAAGGCCTTCAACAATTGCCGTCTTACCGACACCAGGCTCACCGATCAGTACCGGGTTGTTCTTAGTGCGACGACTCAAGACCTGAATCACTCGGCGAATCTCATCGTCACGACCAATGACTGGATCAATCTTTCCGTCACGTGCACGCTTGGTGAGATCTTGGCCGTACTTCTCAAGTGCCTGAAAATTCTCTTCAGGGTTTTGTGTCGTAACCCGATGGCTTCCGCGTACATCACGCACTGCCTGCATGAGTTCTTCACTGCCGATACCCAAACGACTATTCATTGCTAAGAGCAAATGCTCAACAGATAGATAGTCATCCTTGAAATCTTTTTGATACTTCTCAGCGTTTTCAAAAACATTGCTGAGCTCGCGATTCATGCGTGGTTCGTCGCCGCCATATGCCTTCGGCAACTTGGCAACTTTCTCATCAGCTGCATTACGCACCATGAGCGGGGCCTGACCCAACTTGGCAAGGACTGCTGGCACGATGGTGTCGTCCTGTCGCACGATGGCGACCATCAAGTGATCAGGGGTCAGTTCAGGGTTTGACAATGCCTTGGCCTGATCAACGGCAGCCGCAACAGCTTCTTGAGTTTTCAACGTCCAGTTTTTCGGGTTCAAAGCCATGTCATTTTCCTCATCATTTTCAGCGTCATTTTTTTTGGGCAGCGACTGATTGCAACCAATGCACAGCCGGGGCGGTCAATTTGGTTGTCTGTTTGTAATCACGCACGTCTTCAGGCAAATTGCTTAAGGCTTCAGCAAGTCGAACCGCATCTTCTGGTCGATCAACGAGATGCGAAAGCGGTCGAACGTACGACCGAATTGTGAATAGCACGCAATGAGTTTTCGGGAAGCGCCGAATTGTTTCGCGTTCAACACGCAAGAACAATCGATCACCAGTTGTCGGGTCGCCAAGAGTTGGCAAGGCTGGTGACTTTGGTGCCGTTCCGTCAACTGCTTGGTACAACTCGTCGGTATCCAGCACGGCCCAACCCAATCGCCAGAACGACTTCTCGGGCATGAGTCGATCAAAGAACGAATCAATCGGATCTTGCAACTGTTCGTTGAGTCGATCAACTGGCGTGTGCACTTCGCTCATAGTGAGACCCAGTTTTGAATTGAGATCCCAGCGATTGGGGAAGCAAACACTCCCACCGCCAAAAATCAAACGACCGTCTCGTTCAACAAGCAACGCAAAATCTTCTTGAACCAAGCGCGCACAGGTCACCAACGGATGTTCAGCCCATTGACCTTCACTACTTGGTTCGACTGCAAATCTCTCATGGCGGTGATGATTGACAATGTCTCGACCTTCGCGACTAAACCAATCGGGTCGATTCGTTACGAGATGATTTACAAGGCTTTCTAAAACTTCGGCTGCTTCATTTTCGGTATTGGGTTGAAATGCATTCGCGGTCGTGAAGTTCTTGGCAAAGACAGACTTCTTGGCGTCCATTTCGTGGTCGTAGTCATCGCCGATTTCGATCCAGTTTGCAAGATCTAAAGGTCGAAGCCCGAGCCTCCAACGAAAGGCACCGGCAAGATAAGGCTGGTAATCGGGTTGTGTGCTCATGAGTTCACCTCAATCAATCTCGTCGTAACACTGCATCAACATGACCAAAGACAGTTACGGCCTGGCGTAAGGGCACAATGTTGGCCTGCGATGGCGGAGTGCTTGGTCGAACTTGTACTGCATGAATCGCTTGCGCAGCCAAAAGTCGAAGCTGATCAACCTCATTGCGCAAACGAAGAACTTCGGCTTCGAGATACATCACGCGCCGGATACCTTCAACATTCATACCTTCGGCAGTCAGTTCAGAGATTCGGCGTAAACGAGCAATATCTAGTTCGCTGTAGCGGCGATTGCCACCTTGGGTGCGAGCGGGCTGTAAAAGTCCCCGGCGCTCGTAGATACGTAACGTTTGCGGGTGCATCCCGGCGCGTTCGGCGGCAACAGAGATGACATAAATGGCGTGTTCATTCGCTTGTTGACTCATGAGTGCCTCACTAACTGTTGTTCGTGTTATCTCTCGGGTTGATGTGAACGACTGATGCCATCGTTTCAATTGCCTCACGTTGTTCATCAGTTAACGAAGTCGGCACGAAAACATTGACAGTGACGATGAGGTCGCCTTGGTGTTTCGTCGTTTCAACACCTCGACCCTTCACCCGATGACGACTTCCACTTTGGGTTCCAGCCTTGATTCGTAAAGTCACGTTGTCGCCACTCAATGTCGGTACTTCAATGTTGGCACCGAGTGCGGCTTCAGCAAAGGTGACTGGCACATTGACTGTGAGGTTGTCGCCATCACGACCAAAGGTTGCGCTCTTACCGACTCGACAAATGATGAAGAGATCACCATTAGGTCCGCCGTTACGTCCTGGTGTTCCTTTGCCAGTCAGACGAATACGTGATCCGTCAGATACACCCGCAGGCACTCGCACCTTGACTTCGCGATTTCGTTTTTCAATTCCGGTTCCACGACAAACACCACATGGAGTTTCAATCGTGCTTCCCGCACCGCCGCATCCAGCACACGGACTCGCAAATGAGAAGAAGCCTTGATTGTCGTCAACTTGTCCACGACCACCACATTGCGAACAGGTCTTGCGATTTGTGCCAGGGCGTGCACCTGAACCACTGCAGGTTTCGCACCGTGCATCACTCGTGAGATAGACACTCGTCGTGACACCAAGAATGGCGTCATTGAAATCGAGCGTGAGATTCGCTTCAAGATCAGAACCACGTCGTGGACCGACGCCACTGCTGGCGCCACCTCGCGAACGACCACCTGAAAACATGCGGAACATGTCTTCAAATGATCCTGATTCACCGCCGGTGGTGAATCGCATGTTGCCCATGCCTCCACCGCCCATCGGGCCGAGTCGACGAACTTCGTCGTACTCTCGCCGTTTGGTTTCGTCACTTAAGACGTCGTAAGCAGTTGAAATTTCCTTGAATCGTTCTTCTGCTGCATCATCACCGGGTTTGGCATCAGGATGATTTTCACGAGCCAATTTGCGATAGGCCTTGGTGATTTCCTTTGCTTCAGCAGATTGAGCCACGCCCAGCACTGCGTAATAATCTTTTTCATACCATTCGCGTTGTGCTGCCATGACTCACCTCCTCAGTTCTGTAATTAGCCGCGAACCTTGACCATGGCTGGGCGGAGAACTCGACCCTTCCAGGTGTATCCAGTTCGGAGAACATCAGAAACGACGGGGTTGCCACTGCCGTCTCCTTCACCTTCTTCGTGAATCACTGCATCAGCTTTGGCTGGATCAAACGTTTGTCCGCTGAGATCAAGTGCTTCAAGCCCCTGCTTCTTCAACTCTGTGAGCAACAGATTGAACAGCGGTTCAATTTCGGCCGGGTGAGCGATAAAAGCTGCTTCACACGCATCAAGTACTGGCAACAATGATTCAGCAATTCGACCAGTTGCCCGATCAATGTCATCAGCAGTTTGTGTTGCAACACGCTTGCGATAATTCTCGAAATCGGCCTGCAGTCGTTGCGCTATCTCACGGAACGAATCTCGTTCAGTGAGTAGCGCCTCGACGTCGTGCTCAATTGCAGCTTCGGCTTCTTCAACCGCCACTGCATCTTCGATTTCGGTTGTTGGCTCAGCAACAACGTCATCTGGTTCGTTTGTCATCGCAAATCTCAGGCGTCGCCGTCGACGATTTCAGCGTCAACAATTTCGTCATCGTTCGTGCCACCAGCTGCCTGGCCTGAAGCCGATGTGCCAGCAGCATTCGAATCACGAGCTGCTGTCTCGTACAACTTCTGACTAAATGCTTGGCTTGCCGACATTAAGGCTTCTGTTGCTGCCTTGATTGATGCATTGTCGTTGCCTTCTAAAGCAATCTTCAATGCTGCAAGCGGTTCTTCAACAGCGGCTTTTTCTTCGGCAGTGACTTTGTCGCCCTGTTCGCGCAAGACTTTCTCGGTCTGATACACCAACGAGTCGGCGTTGTTACGAATTTCTGCTTCTTCACGACGCTGACGATCTTCTTCAGCGTGAGCTTCAGCATCCTTGACCATCTGATTGATGTCGTCTTTTGACAACGTTGACTGACCGCTAATGGTCATTGACTGTTCTTTATTGGTCGCACGGTCTTTGGCACTCACATGCACGATGCCGTTGGCGTCAATATCGAATGTCACTTCAATCTGCGGGACACCGCGAGGTGCAGGTGGAAGGTCGACCAACTGGAACTTGCCGAGGGTCTTGTTGAACGACGCCATTTCACGCTCACCCTGGATCACATGAATTTCTACTGACGGCTGCATATCTTCGGCCGTCGTGAAAACTTCGGTGCGCTTCGTGGGGATTGTGGTGTTGCGTTCGATGAGCTTGGTCATCACGCCACCCTTGGTTTCGATACCGAGTGACAACGGTGTGACGTCAAGCAATAGAACGTCTTTGACGTCGCCCTTCAACACGCCAGCTTGAACAGCTGCACCAATCGCAACAACTTCGTCGGGGTTCACGGTCTTGTTGGGCTCTTTGCCGGTGAGTGACATGACGAGGTCTTGCACTGCGGGCATACGAGTTGATCCACCCACCATGATCACGTGATGAATCTGTCCCTTGGTGAGACCTGCATCTTTAATGGCCTGTTCGAAAGGAATGCGGCAACGCTCAATGAGGTCGGCTGTCATTTCTTGGAACTTGGCACGGGTGAGAGTTTCATCAAGGTGCAACGGGCCTTCTGGTGTTGCGGTGATGAAAGGCAAGTTGATCTGGGTCTGCTGAACTTGGCTGAGTTCAATCTTGGCTTTTTCAGCAGCTTCCTTCAGACGCTGAGTTGCCATGCGATCGTTCGCAAGATCAACACCGTGTGCGGACTTGAATTGATTGACCAACCAGTCGATGACGCGCTGATCCCAGTCGTCTCCACCAAGAACGGTGTCGCCGTGGGTGCTCTTCACTTCGAACACGCCGTCACCGATTTCAAGAACCGACACGTCGAAAGTTCCGCCACCGAGGTCGAACACCAAAATGGTTTCGTCTTCGTCACTCTTGTCGAGACCGTAGGCCAACGCTGCTGCGGTTGGTTCGTTGATGATGCGGAGAACTTCAAGACCAGCGATCTGACCGGCCTCTTTCGTTGCAGTTCGCTGAGCGTCGTCAAAGTATGCAGGCACAGTGATGACCGCCTGGGTCACGGTGTCGCCCAAGTAGGCCTCGGCGTCACGCTTGAGCTTCATCAAGGTACGGGCACTGATTTCTTGAGGCGAGTACTGCTTGCCATCAATGTCTTCGCTGCGCCAGTTGGTGCCCATGTGGCGCTTCACCGAACGGAACGTGCGATCGGGGTTGGTGATGGCCTGACGCTTGGCCACTTCGCCGACGAGAACTTCGCCGGCCTTCGAGAAGGCAACCACCGAGGGGGTCGTGCGTGAACCTTCTGAGTTGGGGATGACGACTGGTTCGCCAGCTTCAAGGACTGAAACAACTGAGTTCGTGGTACCGAGGTCGATTCCGACTGCCTTGGCCATGATGTACACCTTTCAAGTGGGATGTATTGAGGGGGGATTTCGGCGAAGGTTGCGTCGCCATGTGTCAAGTTAGCCCCATCATTTTCGACTTGCAACTCCGAAGGTATAAATCCTGAGTCAAAGTGACTCAAGTCCCTACGATCAGTCCGGTCTGGTTATTCACGGTCTGGGTAAAACCCCGATTGAACTCGATGTGGCACAATGACGAGATGAGCGCTCATGATCTAGTGATCCGCAATGCATCTGTGGTTGATGGCACTGGCGCACCAGCCCGAATCGCCGATGTGGCCGTGAGCGACGGTTTCATTACCGAAGTCGGCCCTCGCCTATCTGGCACTGGCACCCGCGAAATTGATGCTGACGGTCTGACCGTGACCCCAGGTTTCGTCGATATTCATACCCACTTCGATGGTCAGGCCACCTGGGACCCCATTTTGGCCCCATCAAGTATCCATGGTGTCACCTCAATCGTGATGGGCAACTGTGGTGTCGGTTTCGCCCCCGCTCGACCGACCCCCGATCAGCACGCCTGGCTCATCGGCATGCTTGAGGGTGTCGAAGACATTCCGGGCACCGCCCTGGCCGAAGGATTGGCGTGGGACTGGGAAACCTTCCCTGACTATATGAATGCGCTCGATCGTCGCGAATACGCGATCGACGTCGCCGCCCAAGTTGCCCACGCACCGTTGCGCGCGTACGTCATGGGTGAACGCGGCGCTGATCCACTTGAAGCACCGACCGTTGACGAATTAGCGCGCATGGCAATCATGGTCCGCGAGGGTATGCAGGCTGGTGCACTTGGCTTCACAACAAGTCGTACGTATGTGCATCGCACGAAAGCGGGAGCGCCTCTCGGAACTCGTTTTTCGTCGGCCGATGAGCTTCTTGCTCTGGTTTCAGCGATGGCCGAAACCGGCAGCGGTGTTGTGCAACTCATCTCTGACGCGTATCTGTCTGCCGACACCGACTTTGCAGTTGAAGAAATGAAGTTGATGGAAGCCATGGCCCGCACAACTGGCCGTCCACTCAGCATGACTGTGCAGCAACCCGAACCGCTTCCCGACCGTTGGCGTGAAGTTGGTGCATGGGTTGACACGGGCGTCGCTCAAGGTTTGCCCTTGTCGACACAAGTTGCAGTGCGACCCATCGGAGTCTTGCAAGGACTTACCGCCACTGTGAATCCGTTGTTGCCATGTCCAAGTTTTGTCGAGATCGCCGGACGTCCACTCAACGAAATTGTGTTGGCACTTCGTGATCCCGAACGTAAGGCGCGCATCGTTACCGAACACGCAGTTGCACTCGCACGCATTGAAGGAATGGCCGGCGAGATGTTCGGGGGCTTCCACAAGTTGTACCCCATGGAGAATCCGGTCAACTACGAACCCGCCCCCGAAGATTCGGTTGCAGCTCGCGCCGCTGCGCAGGGTCGTGGAGTTGTTGAGTTCGTCAT
>JBIKYT010000072.1:0-9675 GCA_044355095.1 Ilumatobacteraceae bacterium | reverse complement strand
TAATGATCCTGTTGCTGGACCGGTATTTCCTGCAGCATCAGTCACAGAAGCAGACACCGTCCATGTGCCATCAGACAATGTTGGTAGCGAACAACTTGTCGCTGCGCCAACTGTGTAGGTACATGTCAATGTTGCGGTGCCGTT
The DNA here is from genome assembly GCA_044355095.1 of Ilumatobacteraceae bacterium. GTDB lineage: Bacteria > Actinomycetota > Acidimicrobiia > Acidimicrobiales > Ilumatobacteraceae > Casp-actino8. Next base: position 9,531 of record JBIKYT010000072.1, on the reverse strand, counting down.
TGTAGCCGACACAGTCACCACATCACCAGCGAGAGCACCCGCGATAGAGATCTCTGGTGTGGAGTCATTGGTGATGTTGTCAGAATTAGACGCACCATTGTCCGATGTTGCCAACAAATCGGGCGCCGATCGTGAGGGTGAGCTGGTGGCAATAGTGACCGGTAAAGCACTCGATGCTGCAGATTCATTGCCCAACGGATCAGTCAATGTTGAAGAGATGTTCCATGTGCCATCGGTGAGTGTGGGCAGGGTGCAGTTTGTTGCTGCGCCAATCACATACGTGCATGACACGGTGGTCGTGCCGTTGGTGGCTGAGATGGTCATCGTGTCACCGTTGGTTCCGCCACTGGCACTCAAGGTGGGGGTGGTGTCGTTGGTGTTGTTGTCAGAATCTGATGCACCAGAGTCCGATGATGCCAATAAGTCCAGACCAGTGGGTGCAGTTGGTGCAGTGCCATCGATAGTGATCGGTAATGCAGTTGATGATGGTGAGATGTTGCCGGCCGGGTCGGTGAGTGTTGAAGAGATGTTCCAGGTGCCGTCGGTGAGTGTGGGCAGTGTGCAGTTTGTTGCTGCGCCAATCACATACGTGCATGACACGGTAGTCGTGCCGTTGGTGGCCGAGATGGTCATCGTGTCACCGTTAGTGCCGCCACTGGCACTCAAGGTGGGGGTGGTGTCGTTGGTGTTGTTGTCTGAATCTGATGCACCGGTGTCCGATGCATCTGCGAGGTCAACACCTGAGGGTGCAGATGGAGGAGTTGTGTCAATAGTGACTGGTAATGCAGTTGATGATGGTGAGATGTTGCCGGCCGGATCGGTCAATGTCGATGAGATGTTCCAGGTGCCGTCGGTGAGTGTGGGCAGTGTGCAGTTTGTTGCTGAGCCAATGACGTAGGTACATGACTCGGTGGTCGTGCCATTGGTGGCCGAGATGGTCATCGTGTCACCATTGTTTCCACCGGATGCACTCAAAGTTGGGGTGGTGTCGTTGGTGTTGTTGTCAGAGTCCGATGACCCAGCATCAGATGCCGCCAATAAATCAACATCTGTTGGCGCTGATGGTGCAGTGCCATCGATAGTGATAGGTAAAGCACTCGATGCTGCAGATTCATTACCCAACGGATCAGTCAATGTGGCAGAGATGTTCCAGGTGCCATCGGTAAGTGTGGGCAGGGTGCAGTTTGTTGCTGAGCCAATGACGTAGGTACATGACTCGGTGGTCATGCCGTTGGTGGCTGAGATGGTCATCGTGTCGCCGTTTGCACCACCGGATGCACTCATTGTTGGTGTGGTGTCGTTGGTGTTGTTGTCAGAATCTGATGTACCAGTGTCCGATGCCGCCGACAAATCAACATCTGTTGGCGCTGATGGTGCAGTGCCATCGATAGTGATAGGTAAAGCACTCGATGCTGCAGATTCATTACCCAACGGATCAGTCAATGTGGCAGAAATGTTCCATGTGCCGTCGGTGAGTGTGGGCAGGGTGCAGTTTGTTGCTGATCCAATCACATACGTGCACGACACGGTGGTCGTGCCGTTGGTGGCCGAGATAGTCATCGTGTCACCGTTGGTTCCGCCACTGGCACTCAAGGTGGGGGTGGTGTCGTTGGTGTTGTTGTCTGAGTTGGATGCACCAGTGTCCGATGCATCTGCGAGGTCAACACCTGAGGGTGCAGCTGGTGCAGTGCCATCGATAGTGATCGGTAATGCAGTTGATGATGGTGAGATGTTGCCGGCCGGATCGGTCAATGTCGATGAGATGTTCCATGTGCCGTCGGTGAGTGTGGGCAGTGTGCAGTTTGTTGCTGCGCCAATCACATACGTGCATGACTCGGTGGTCGTGCCGTTGGTGGCTGAGATGGTCATCGTGTCACCGTTGGTTCCGCCACTGGCACTCAAAGTTGGGGTGGTGTCGTTGGTGTTGTTGTCTGAGTTGGATGCACCAGTGTCCGATGCATCTGCGAGGTCAACACCTGAGGGTGCAGATGGAGGAGTTGTGTCAATAGTGACTGGTAATGCAGTTGATGATGGTGAGATGTTGCCGGCCGGATCGGTCAATGTCGATGAGATGTTCCAGGTGCCGTCGGTGAGTGTGGGCAGTGTGCAGTTTGTTGCTGAGCCAATGACGTAGGTACATGACTCGGTGGTCGTGCCATTGGTGGCCGAGATGGTCATCGTGTCGCCGTTTGCACCACCGGATGCACTCATTGTTGGTGTGGTGTCGTTGGTGTTGTTGTCTGAATCTGATGCACCAGTGTCCGATGCATCTGCGAGGTCAACACCTGAGGGTGCAGATGGAGGAGTTGTGTCGAGCGTGACGGAGTTAGCAGTTGAAGAAGCACCAGGTCCAGATGCGCCGGCAGAAGTTGTGATTGATCCACTGGCAAGAGTTGGTTCCACTGTTCCATCACTACAACCAGTGACAGAAATGGTGAAAGACGAAGCCGTTCCAGATGACGGTGAAACTGAAAACACACAACCAGTCGCTGTTCCTGAGTTTGAAAAATCTGCAGCAGTGAGCGTTGATGCATCAATGGTCGCAGAGAAGGACAGTGAATATGACAAGGAGGAACTGTTTGAGAATGCTCCAGTTGAGGTTGAAAACGAAGAAACCCCGAAGCCCACATAACGAATCATCACAACACCCGAACCACCGGTACCCCCTCCGGTAGCGGAGTTAAAACAGTTTCCAAAACAAATCTGATATTGAGCACCAGCACCGCCACCGCCACCTCGATTGGCGTCACCGCTAACACCCCATGCTTCCGAATTCACACTCGAACCGCTACCTGCACCGTTACCTCCAGTTTGGCCAGTTGCACCTCCACTTGAACCGTAAATCACACTTGATCCAGAAAATGAACTCGTCGTTCCGTTAGCTCCAGCGCCAGCGCTAGACGCTCCCGCGCCTCCAGCCGCGCTTGCGTTCAGACCTCCTCCAGTAATACTGCTGGCTTGTCCCGCTGACGCTGTACCTTGCCCCGTAGAAGCTCCACCTGAGCCAACAGAGATTGTCAAGGTTGAGCCTGGAGTAAAGGATGCAGATGGAGTCGTCACCACTGCACCGCCTGCGCCGCCATTTGCAGATGAACCATTTGAGAATCCACCCGCGCCTCCACCGCCACCGCCGACTACCAAATAGCTAATCGAGGTCACACCTGCCGGTGGTGTCCACGTGTCGGACTCTGTGAAGGCTCGAAAGCAGGTGCCATTGTCGACTTCGTATGTCCAGCCTGCGGGACAGGGGCTTGCCGTTACGACTTGTGCGTTAAGGGCAAGCGAGCCGCCAATCAAAAGCAGAGAGACCCAACATGATTTAGCAACTGAGGTTTTCTTGAACATTCAGTAATGATCGCTTCGCCTTTACTTCGCCACAATAGGACAGGAAACTAAGAAAAAAACTTCCTTATTGTGAAACTGGTCTTCTCAATTTGCTTTGCTAATGACCAATATGTAAACGGGTCCAAGTCCGTGCAGATTTGACCACATCTCCTACGAGCAGCCGAACTTATTGAATGTTGCTTGATTCATGAATGGATCAGCGAAACGCGCACTACGGTCGTCAGCATGTTGCCTTTCTCTGAATTTGGTCGTACTAGCCATCGTTCGAGTCGTGTCATCTTTGGCGCAGCGGCACTCGGCGGCATGAGCGAATCACGGGCAATCAAAACACTTGATCTCGTGGCCTCGTACGGCGTTAATCACATTGATACCGCGGCTATGTATGGCTCTTCTGAAGATCATCTCAAGCCATGGCTCTCCGATCACCGTTCAGAAGTTTTCTTGGCCACCAAAACTGAGGAGCGCGTTGGGTCGGTTGCTCGTGCCGAACTGGAACGATCGCTTGAACGAATGGGTGTTGATCACATAGATCTCATTCAGTTACATAATTTGGTTGAACCAGATGAATGGACCACCGCATTTAGCAAAGGGGGCGCAGTCGAAGCACTCAACCAAGCTCGCGCTGAAGGACTAGTGAGCTTCATTGGCGTGACCGGACATGGCTTACGTATTCCGTCAATGCACTTGCGGAGTCTTGCTGAATTTGACTTCGACGCTGTTCTGTTTCCGTTTAACCATTCACTGCTGTCAATTGATCAATATCGCGATGATGTCACTGCTTTACGGGACTTATGCCGAGCGCGAAACACTGCAACTCAAACCATCAAAGCGGTGGCTCGTCGCCGCTGGGATGACGGAACCGGCGGTCATCGCAGTTGGTATGAGCCGCTCACCGACACCGAAGCCATTCAACGCGCCGTGCGATACGTGTTGTCACAATCGGATCTATTCCTCAATACCACTAGTGACGCGACCTTACTGCCGATCATTCTTGACGCTGCGCAAGATGATCTCACACGTCCTCTTGATGAAGAGATGAATCGAGATATTGCCGAATTCGGAATGACTCCATTATTTGACGGCGGAGTACTCGACCGAATCTAAAAGACAATTACGAAATAACAATGCCACCGTCGCACTTGATGACTTCACCAACGGTGAATGCTCCGGCGCGTGAACTCAAAAAGATTGCCAATCCAGCAATGTCTTCGGGGGTGCCAACTCGCTTACGCGGATTGGTGCGGCCAACCGCATTCCAATCGGTTCCTTCAACGTCGCCACCTCCACCGACACCAGTACTCAGCATCCATGTGGGAAAGGGTCCGGGAGCAATCGCATTCACCAAAATCTTGCGCTTGACCAATTTGGCGGCCATTTGGCTCGTGAGCGAGTGCAACGCTGCTTTGGATGGTCCGTATGAATGGGTGTCAAACATTGGTGTACGAATTCCGTCGATAGATCCAATGTTGATGACACGTGATGGATCTTCGTTGGTGGCTTTCGCTTCAAGCAACGGCAACATTTTCTGGGTCAAAAAGAAAACGCCTTTGACATTGGTATCAAACACTTTGTCCCAGCCAGATTCGGGGAAATCATCAAGTGGTGCTCCCCACGACACGCCAGCGTTATTCACCAAGATGTCAATGTGGTCTTCGCGCTTGGTCAACTCGGCAACTAAAGATTCGATGCCACTTAACTCGGACAAGTTGGCCGGAATCGAAATACATTCGGCTCCATATGTTTCGGATAAACGCTTGGCAGTTGCGTCGCACTGATCTTTCTTCCGTGAACTGATATAAACCTTGGCACCGTTGATCAGATAGCCAGCCGCGATCATCTCGCCGATTCCGCGTGAGCCGCCTGTAACGACAGCAACTTTTCCTTGAACAGAAAACAGATCAGAAATTTTCATGATGGCTCCTTATAACCCGCGATTCGGTAACTCTTTGACCTTAGTTCAATGCCCTATTTATTCAGGGGCGCAAGTGCAGAGCCATCAACAAGACTGCGGGCATTCCTTGATCGCGCAACATCGCGCCAGCAACAGTTGCGGTCCATCGCGTTCGCACATCGGTTGACACCAATAAAACCGGGCCACGGGGTAAATCGTGGTCGCTCGCGATCGTCAAAACCTTTTCGAGATGTGCGACCACCGATGTCGATGCCGCATCATCGGGCAGTGCAGCGCCCGTCCAGGTAAAAACATCGTGCATTGGCAACTTGCCAACCTTGGCTATATGTTCGGCAAGCTGTCGATTTGAGCGCATATCAATTGCAGGTAGCGGAACAACCGAGGTTGGCCGCGAGCCCCACACCTTTGACCAACGTCCCAGCGTGGCGACTGCCCCATCGAGCATCACTTGAGGTATTTCACCGGGACGGCTTCGGGAAAGTTCGGCCAACTCAAGTGACCAACCCGGATCATCGGCAAAGGCCAAGGCTCGGCCCGCATCGAGCGAAAGGATGGCGCCCTTACGACTCACGCCTTTTGGCCATTGCTTACGTGGTTCAATGTCGGCATCGGTGCCACGCATAAATGCCCGAGCCAACATCAACTTCTCATGAGATGGTCCGCCACCTGGAAAAGGAATATTGCCAGTGCACACCGAACAGCGACCACATGCGGCGGGACTGGGATCGTCTAACGCGATCTGCAAGAACGCCATGAGGCATCCTTCGCCGTGCGCGTACTTCCGCATGATGTCGGCTTCGGTCGCACGTACTTTCGTGAGGTCCTCCCACTTTGCGGTGTTGTGCACATAACGTTCGCCCGTTGTCCCCCACGCCGTACCAACCTTTTCGACAACACCTTCAACCGCCAATATCTTGAGCAATGCTTCAAGTCGTCCGCGACGCAAACCGGTTTCGCTTTCAATTTCCAGCAATGTTCGTGGCTGTTCGGAAATAGACGCCAACACTTTGTCGGCCGACTTCGGATCGGGAATGGAAGCAGTTGCGAAATAGTCCCAAATGCGTTCATCCGCATCGGATGGCAACAACACTCCATCGGCATGCGCAACCGCTCGTCCCGCACGACCAACTTGTTGGTAATACGCAACTGGTGTTGATGGAGAGCCAACATGTACACAAAACCCAAGATCAGGCTTGTCGTATCCCATTCCGAGTGCCGACGTGGCAATCACTGCTTTGATTTCGTTATTGCGCAGACGCTCTTCAATCGCGATTCGTGAATCACCGTCGAGTTGACCGGTATACGCATCAACATTGTGTCCACAAGACGCTAAGAAGGCAGCAAGTTTGTCGGCCTCGGCGACCGTCAACACATAAATGATTCCTGAGCCCGGCAACTGTTCAAGTGCATCGGCGATCCATGCGTACCGCTCAAGTGGGCTCAGACCAGGAACCACTGACAATGTCAATGACGTTCGTGCCAACGTGCCGCGATAGGTCACGGTGTGGGCACCCAGTTGATCGCTGACATCTTTGGTGACTCGTTCATTGGCGGTTGCAGTTGTCGCAAGCACAGAAGCAGTTGGTGTTGATAACAACGCCCGTGCAAGTCGCTGATAGTCGGGACGGAAGTCAAACCCCCAGTCGCTGATGCAATGCGCTTCGTCAATCACAATGAGTCCGACTCGCGCCAATAATTCACCAAGTCGAGCCGCAAACCGTGCATTCCCTAAACGTTCGGGCGATACCAACAGCACATCGAGTGTGTCGTTGTCGAGTTGACGAAAGACATCATCCCATTCGTCAAAGTTGGTCGAGTTCACAGTGGCGGCCACTAACCCTGCGCGCTCAGCGGCCGCGACCTGATCACGCATGAGTGCCAAAAGTGGCGACACCACCAAAGTTGGCCCGGCACCAGAATGACGCAACGCGTGAGTTGCCGCCCAGTACACGGCCGACTTACCCCAGCCAGTGGCTTGCACTACTAAAACTCGTGATGCTGGTTGAAGCACCGCGTGAACTGCATCAACCTGATCGCCACGAGGAGACGCATCGGGACCAGCAAGGCGGCCAAGCACGATGTTCATATGTTGTTCGGCGAACTCGCGATTGGTTGTTTCTGATGTACTCACAACATCAGTGTGGCTGACGGGTGTGTCATTCGGAGACGATTTCTAGAAAACCGTGTAACCACCATCGACAACAACTTCTTGACCCGTATGGAATGTCAGGGACGGGTCCATTAAAAAGACACCGACTTCGCGAAACTCACTCGGTTCGGCCCAACGCCGTACAGGGGTGCGTTGCGTGGTCACCTGACGAAACTTTTCATTGGCGAACGCGGGTCCCGCTAGCTCGGTTTTTGTCCAACCCGGCACCAGAGAGTTGACACGAATCTGATGTCGGGCCATTCCTACGGCCAAGGCGCGAACCAAACCGTTAATCGCCGTCTTTGACGTTCCGTACGCTTCGTTGCCGGCGGCACCATGGATCGCCGAAGTTGATGACACCGCCGCCAAACTTCCGCCAGTCCCTTGAGCCACCAATACTTTGGCCGCTTCGCGCATCGTCACAAATACCGAATCAAGGTTGACCGACATGATCGAGCGCCACTCTTTCATGGTCATCTGCAAGAACGGTGTGCCGGTTCCTGATCGACCAGCGTTGGCAATGCAACCATCAAGTCGACCGAAGTCAGAAACTGTTTGGGCCATCGTGTCAATGATTTGTTGTTCGTCGCCAACATCACAGACATATCCCCGAGCGGTTACTCCAAGCGCGTTCACTGTCTCAACGGCTTCGTCATTTTTTTCGGCGCGTCGACCCCAAATGGCGAGCGATCCACCAACGGCAGCTATGCCCTCAGCCATGCCAAGGCCAATGCCCGAGTTGCCCCCAGTAATTAAGAAAACCTTGCCCGACAAATCAGCCATAACGAAACTTTATGTGCCTTTTGCTATTACTTCGCTACGGGAGTCTCGTCACGGCTTTGTCAACAAGTTGTTTCGCCCAACGAAGGCACCTTGCTGCATCAATAGAACTGATATCCGTGCTTTCATAACTCGCTTGATTCTTTCGATCTAATGCTCGCTTCAAGGTCAACGCCAAATTCGCATCAACTCGTCTCAGCAGATTGACGGCGTCAGAATGATTTCCGCTATTTGATCGCTCACCTAATTGCAGACAAGTCAAAACGTCAGCAGCAGCAATGGCTGCATGTATCGCATTAGTCGCCACGACATCAGGAGAATCAAGAATCTCCGCTGCTTCCAAAAACTGCCGTGCATCGACTAGACGTTGTTCAGCATCTTTACGACCACAGACTCGCTGTCTCATTCTGTCCTATTCCTCACTTCTTACCGGAAAAATTCAACAGGGGTCCCTTCAAACAAACGCCGTCCTTCTGAATTTGTTGAACCAGCCGATTTTGCGACGAAGCAACTTGCTTCCAGGTTTCGGGAGTGTGTTCAACAAATTGGATTTCGTTTCCGGTCCAGTTTCGAACATCAGCATCTAATGCCGACAGTTTTTGGTGGAGTGCTAGATCATCAAGATTCTTTGAGATGATTAAGAGGTCGATGTCGGACTTTCCGTGTGAGTTTCCCCGTGCCACCGATCCGAAGAGCCAGGCGTGCGAAATGGATTCAATTTTCAAGAATCTTGCTTTCAGGCGATGAATCAAAATCTCTTTGGTTCTCTGAATCTGTACCAAGAATTCAACCGACAGATGCGAACGGTTGATTTTGACCATTGAGGCGCGTCCTTGACGATCCTCAGTCACCAAACCAGACTCAATCAATTCTTGAATAACAGCACTCGCGTTACCAGAAGCGATACCCAACATTGCAGCCAATTCGCGTCGCGAAACCGGCTCATCTAATTCAAGCAATCGTTCAAGAACCATGCCGCGAACCCCGCTTGCAAAATCAAGAAGTGGGTGCTCAAGATTCATAGATCTGAACGATAGCACTATGATCTAAAAATAGATCATAGTCGGCGTAGATTTCTTGCTCTATCCTGAACCCATGTCTGATGAGCCAGTCTTTGACGAAGTTGATGCCGGTGACACGATCTGGCGTTTTGAGCGCTCATTCATCACTTCAAACTGGACCTGCATTTGGGGTCGCGGATGCCTGGGCATCGGCGATACTCGCGATTCTGTGACTGGTCACGGTTGCTGTTCGCTAGGAGCCGAACTCGACGGTGTTGATGAAGCGATGAACCTTTCAGCGATGGCAGCAACTTTGACACCGGAGATTTTTCAGTTTCACGCTG
>JBIKYT010000022.1:0-30375 GCA_044355095.1 Ilumatobacteraceae bacterium | reverse complement strand
GGATCAACCGCGAGTCCGTAGCGATCGCTGAGTTCTTTCACTCGATCTGCCACTGCTTTTTGATCCATGAAGAGCGAAGAATCTGATTCGCCGAGTACAACGTTCTCGGCAACAGTGAAAGTGGAAACGAGGCGGAAGTGCTGGTGCACCATTCCGATGCCAGCATTCAGGGCATCACGAGGAGAGTTGAACTCAACTTTGGTGCCGCCAATCTCGACCACTCCGTCGTCTTGGCGGTAGAGGCCAGTGAGAATATTCGACAAGGTCGACTTGCCAGCACCGTTTTCACCGAGAAGAGCGTGCACCTCGCCAAAGTTGATGTCGAGATTGACGTGATCGTTGGCGATGACGCCCGGGAACTTCTTGACTATTCCCGTCATTTTGACGGCTGTTTCAAGCCCCATAACTTCTCCTCCCCATGAACCTCTACGACATTAGATGAGAAAGGGGGCGGGCCATATAGCCCGCCCCCTTCCGGCATTACCTAGATGTACTGAAAATCAGCTGGCGGGAATTTCCCCGTCAACACCAGCAACGAGGTAGCTCATGGACATGAGCTCACCAAAGGTGTGCGACACGCCATCGGCAAGTGCTTCGTTACCCTGATTGTCCATGATGGGACCAGTGAACTGGCTTCCAGTAGCAGCAGCCAATTCTTCGGCCTTGGCCTCAATCAATGCACGGGTTTCTTCGCTGACCAAGTCACCGAACGATGCCATCGTGACGAATCCGTCGCTCAGGTTGCCGTAGTAGTTACCGGCGGTCCAGGTGCCATCAATAATCTGCTGAAGGCGTGGGGTCAGGTAGACGTCCCAGTGGTACGACGATGCCGTCAACCAAACATCGCCATAGTTGGCGCTGTTGTCACGGTTGTAGCCAGCCCACGGGATTCCAGCGGCCAAAGCGGCGTCACCAGTTGAAGGCGAGTCGATGCCCTTCATACCGAGGACGTCATAGCCTTCAGCGATGAGGGCTTCAGCAGCCTTGCGCTCGGCCGGAGGGTCGAACCAGGTGTTCAACCAAACAACCTTGACAGTTGCTTCGGGGTTCACGGCCTGGGCACCAAGGGTCCAGGCGTTGACTCCACGGACAACTTCAGGGATCGGGAATGAAGCGAGGATGGCAAGCTTGCCGGTTTCTGATGCGGCACCAGCAGCCATACCTGCGAGGTAGTCAGTGTCTTCGGCGGCGCCGTAGAACTGCGACAAGTTAGGAGCGCTCAAGTAGCCAGTAGCGAACTCGAAGCACACGTCGGGGTGAGCCGCAGCGAGTTCGACGAAGGCATCCTGGAATCCGAACGAGGTTCCGAAAATGACAGTGTTTCCGTCAGCGATGAGGTCTTCAACGGTCTGAACGACCTGGGGACCTTCGGGGACGTTCTCTTTGTAGGTGGTTTCAACCGCGTCACCGAGAGCTTCTTGCGCAGCAAGACGGCCTTCGTCGTGAGTCTGGGTCCAGCCACCATCGTTGGTCGGTCCGACGTATACCCAAGCGGCCTTCAACGGGCCTTCTTCGGGTGCACAGTCAACGACCGGGCTGGCGTCAAGTCCGCCAGCTTCGGCGGGCAGATCGGCCCAAGCGGTGAAGTTTGCCATAGTGGCGCCTTCTGCTGGTGCGTCGGTCGCCATCGGAGCTTCGGTGCTTGGTGCTTCTGAACTTGCTGGTGCTTCTGAGCCGGCCGGTGCTTCGGTGCTGGTTGACGAGTCATCGTCTCCACATGCCACGAGACCGAAACCGAGTGCTGCAGTGAGCAGAACCGGGACAAACTTGCCCTTGGTCATCCTTTTCATTTTTCCTCCCTCAGGGTCGGTCTAGGGACGACCGACAGCAGAACACTAGTCGTAGATGGACATGACCTGAACCAGTGCGTACAAAAAGTCAACACTGCGTTAACAATCGGCAATGATGACCGTGACCGTGACCGTGGGCACGCCAGACGCAAGCATGGTCTTACACCATGCCTAGGGGGCCAATGTTTTCGGGCAAATAGATCAGATTTTCGCCGGCACGTTGACGCAATTTCCATGACAAAGCGCTCGGACGTGAAGCCACGAAAACGGGATAACCGCGTGCAGTCATCTCGTCATATAGATCTGCAAACCGGCCGTCTCCCGAACCCAAAATGAAGTGGCTATAGCGGCCACGTTCGAGGGCGATTAAGGCTTGCTCAATGAGCGCGAAATCGGCGCCATCGGGCCCGGATCGACGGACGTATTGAACTGCGGGCCAACACGATTGCACGGCATAGACATGGAGTGCATTGCACCCAGTACCAACGACAACATGATCGCCTTTTTGGTAACCGGTGTGAGCGCGGTATTGGCCGAGACAATCGTTGATGACATGAGTGTCAGTCGCTGTCGGATCGCCCAACAGGTTGTCAATATCGAGAATGTGCAGTGGACGGTTGAGTGTTGATGACTTGTTCATGTGGGCTCCCATGTATTCATTGTTTGTTGTTACTTACAGAACGATCACTTCAGCCATAAATGTGCGCTCGGTGTCGATGTTTCTGAGAGCACATTTTTGACCCTTGTGAGCGTTTAGGTAAGGCGGAGTTTTCCGCCGATCACCGTTGAAGGGATAACCATGAATCAGCACCACATGTCCATCTATTTCTCATCAGAATTCGTTGTGGATGGAGGCTTTGACACCGTCAGCAAAGCCGGCGAGTTGGCTCGTTTGCTTACTGCCAATCCGATTGCCAGAACCGAAATCATCAGCCCAGCACCAGCGACTCGAAGTGACGTCGTCGCTGTGCATGATGAGCATTATGTCGATCAGGTTTTGAATGGTCGTGGTGGCCAGTTCTCGGGCGAAGATGAATCAGCTACATCAGTACTCGCAACCACCGGCGGAGTTCTGCGGGCGGTTGAAACTGTCCTTGAGAATGGCGGATGTGCGGGATCACTTTCAAGTGGTTTGCATCACGCGAAGTACGACAGCAGTTCTGGTTTTTGCACCTTTAATGGTTTGGTCATTGGAGCACGTCGAGCACTCAAACTTGGTGCCCGACGAGTTTTGATTCTTGACCTTGATGCGCACTGTGGTGGCGGAACCAAAGAACTCATTGGATTGCTGCGGGATCAAAACATTGATGGCATTGAACAAGTTGATGTTTCAGTGTCGTCATTTGACCAGTATCACAACGCTCCATTTGCCCAACTGAAAATTGTTGGAGCAAGTGAGTACCTTCCCACGATTGAGCAGAGTCTTTCTGCCATCGCCGACCCTCAAGCAATAGACTTAGTGATCTACAACGCCGGCATGGATCCGCATGAAAAAGCAGGTGGTGTCACCGGTATCAACACTGAAGTGATTCGACGACGTGAGGCGATGGTTTTTGAATGGTCCAAGTCGCACAATTTGCCAATCGTCTGGGTGTTAGCCGGCGGCTATAGCGGTGACTCATTTACAAAGCGAGATGTTGCAGAGTTGCACCGCATCACTGCTGAAGAAGCAGCACGCGTTTATGCGGGCGTTGCGACTATTTGAACGTGACAATGACCGCGGCGTCAGCAACGGATTGACGCTTGATCTTTGACGTGATAGCACTCGACCATTCCAACATTCGAAATTGGATCTTGTACTTTTTGCGCATTGCCACATTGATGGGTTCGCAATCGGCACCAGTGACAACTCGGGCAGTTGCTTCAACGACTGGAGTGCCGGCTACCACTCGACCACGAACGTCACACTTTTGCAGTGTGACGTTCGGGTTGTTGCGTAGGCGTTTGACTTTGCCTGATTCACCACCAACGGTGAAACAGGCTTCGTTATCTCCGAACGGAGCAATCCACACCGCCGTCTTAACCGCTACTCCGCTTTTGCGGAAAGTGGTGAACAAGACGTAACGGTTGTGAGCTACTTCAGCGTTCATCTCGATACAAGCGGACGTTGGCTTTTTTGCCGCGGATGCTGACGTTCTTCATGGTGTTCAAGATGTTATCCATCTCGTTACCCGGAACTTCAACGATTGAGAACTGATCAGAAACTTTGATGTCGCCGATGTCGCGACCTGAGATGCCGCTTTCGTTCGCGATCGCTCCGACCAAGTCTTGAGGACGGATGCCAGCCTTGCGGCCGAGTCCGACATACAACTTGGCGGTGGGTCCTGATCCGCGCCCACGAGCAGGTCCACGTTCGAAACGTCCACCACGGTCGGGGCGTTCGTCGCGGCCGAAACGACTGCTGCGGTCATTGCTGCCACTGCGATCAAAACGCTCGCGACTATCTCCGCGGCTGTCGCCGCGACGATCATCACGTCGACCATCTCGTCCATCGCGGCGGTCGCCACGATCACGACGATCACGAGGATCACCGTTTGACAAGTCGGGGATGTCAACTTCGTCAAGTGATGACTGTTCAGCATCATGTGTGAGCTTGATAGCAGCGAGTGCAATCTGTTCAATGTTGAACTCTTGCAACAAGTCAGTCAAAACCGATTCAAATCGTTCTTGGGTCTCGCCGGCTAGTGCTTCGCGCAAAGTCTCGGTGGTGAGTTCCATCTGACGAGCACGCAGTGCTTCGACCGACGGCACTTTTTCAAAAGCGATCTTGATCTTGGTCAGGCGCTCAATGTTTTGCAACATGCGCTGTTCACGAGGTTCGGCCAAAGTAATTGCGACGCCTTCGCGTCCGGCACGACCAACGCGACCAATACGGTGCACGTAAGACTCGGGTGCTGACGGCACGTCGTAGTTGACAACGTGGGTGAGGTGATCAATGTCAAGACCACGAGCAGCGACGTCGGTTGCAATAAGCAACTCGGCAACTCCAGAGCGGAAACGACCCATCACTCGATCGCGCTGTTCTTGATCCATGCCACCGTGAAGCGCTTCGGCACGGTAACCGCGACCATTGAGCGTTTCGGTGAGCTGATCAACTTCGCCGCGAGTACGACAGAAAACAATGGCTGCTTCTGGTGCCTCGATGTCAAGGATGCGGCCAAGAGCTGCAGCCTTATGGTGACGCGGAATCATGTATGCCGACTGCTTCACCAATGGCGAAGTACCAGCTTCGGTTGTTGAACGCTGAATCGTGATACGAATTGGATCGCGCTGATGGCGGCGAGCAATGGCATCAATACGTGGCGGCATTGTTGCGGAGAACAAAACCGTCTGGCGTTCTTTCGGAGTTGATTCAAGAATTGCTTCAAGATCTTCGGCGAATCCCATGTCGAGCATTTCGTCGGCCTCGTCAAGAACCACCATTTGGATGTGTTCAAGCTTGAGTGTCTTCTTGCGAATGTGATCAAGTGCACGACCTGGTGTAGCCACCACGACGTGAGTACCGCGACTCAAAGCATCAATTTGACGTCCGATGGGTTGGCCACCGTAAATCGGAACGCAACGGGCACGAAGATCGTGTCCGTACTTATAGATGGCCTCAGAAACCTGCATTGCAAGTTCGCGGGTCGGCACGAGAACCAACGCCACAGGCGATGGTCGATCGTTATTCATTTCAAGCAACTGCAAAATCGGCAACGCGAACGCTGCTGTTTTACCGGTACCGGTTGCGGCTTGACCCAAAAGGTCTTTGCCGTTAATCATGTGGGGAATGGCCTCGCGTTGAATAGGCGTCGGTTCCTCGTAGCCAAGGCCCGCCAGGGCCTTAAGTATCTCTGGACGTAGTCCTAAATCGGCAAAGCCGGTGTCCACGCTGGTTGATGTATCCATGAGCGTTTCTCCTGCTCTGTAAGGTTGACCAGCCTACGGCTTATATACCCCAAACGTGTTGAATGCCAAATGTGTGACCCAACATGGGTCACACGCTGGCACGGAGGTATCAGAACCCGAAGTCTTCGGGGTACTGAAGGTAGCGGTCGCGTAAACGCTTTTGTGCGTCTTTGTACAACTTCGAGACGTTGTAATGCTTGCTGCGCGTGAGAGATGCGATCTCGTTGACGTTGAAGTCATTGAAGGCGCGCAAGGTGAACACCGTGTACTGCTTTTTGGTGAGGTGCTTGATCAAGGCCTGGTCGATGATGTCGCGACTGGCCTGAACAAAATATGCCGTTTCCGGATTTGCAGATTCTGCAACACCGACAAAACCATTGGCGGTTTCATTTTCGAGCATCTGATCGAGCGAGATGTTGGCAATGAAACATTTGTCAATGTCGTTCCACCCGCGAGCTGCGGCCTGTTTGGCTTGCTGCCGGATGTACTCGATAGCTCTGCTGCGCGTGACGGCACGCGCCAGGTGAAGGGGAGTATGTGAGGTGAAATACTTCGGCCGGCGTAAAAGCCATTCTGATGCATATCGAACAATGTCCATGCGCGAATCGCGATGAATGTTGGCCATATTCATCACAAGACGCTGTACTGCGGTCTCGAAGGTGATGAGGTAATTCTTTTGTTCGTTGGTTAATTCCATGGGGCTCCTTTGGTTGTTGATGATTGAGTGTCTAGCTATGTGAGACTTGCTAATTGTACTTTGGGGGTAGCGGTAGGTTCCGTAGACGCAGCGTCGACGCCGGCGTCAGTTGCCGAACTCACTGCGGAGTTCGGCAACGACTAGACGCGCGACACCCAACTCACGTTGAGCCATCTCGCGTCGCACGCCCATGACTTTGGCGGCTTCGACAACTTTGTTGCCCTCAACTTCAACGAGCAGGTACACCTGCTGCTGACGTGGGGTCAATGCTTTCATCATTGAACCCAACATCATGTTGCTGACAATTGCTTCTTCCATATCACTCGGGTCGGCGAGAAACTTTTCGTGAGTCGCGTTACCTTTTGAACCGGCGAGTGCACTGTCAAGGTGCAAGATCGCGTTGCGTTCACGTGCATCTTCATCTTTGACGTACTTGCCCTGCGGAACCTGTCGATTCATGCTGCGAATAAAGTCCACTGCACGTTGACTTGCACACACTGATGCCAATGCTCGAGGTGTGTACTCGTTCATCAAGTGCTCGCGCTCAAGTAACCAGAGGGCGCAGTACTGCTTGTAGTCAGCTGCCTCGGCCAAACGAAAGCCGGAGATGAATTGCACCTTGCGGTCAAGCGCCTGCAAAAATTCCTTGAAGTATTGGTTGATCTCTGACGGTGTCATGCTCTCACTCTTTTCGGGGTTCATCTCGTAGTCCATGGTGGTGTCTCCTTGTTTTGGTGTCGTGTCGTCAGATACTTCAGGTTTTTTGTTGGTCGGCTTCAGGGTGCTTCTCTGCTTTCAGTCGGCGTTTCGGATGAAACGTTTGGGTGGGGTATATAACTATGCCAAGGGCCTGTATGACAGTTCCCCGACAATGTCCGTTTTGGGGTATGTCGGTCGTGCGGATTATGCGATGTCCAACTTGCGCAGGACCCGATTGCGGGCCTCTACAAGTTGGTCAAATGAACGTCGGCTCACCGTGCGAATATGCACGTGGGTGACCGAGGTTGGAGTTTCGAGAAGAGTTTCGAAGGTGACTTCGGCACAATCTTGAAACGGGTAGCCAAAAAGGCCAGATGAAATCAGTGGTGCAGCGAGACGGCTTTCGCTGTGCTCGTCGGCCATTTTGAGAATGTTTTCCCATGTGCGGATCAGAGTTTGTTCTTCGCCGTTCATTGGGATTTGCTTCTTGCCTTTGTGCAGCGCCTCTTTGTCAACCGGACTGGTCCAACGCGGACCATAGGCATGAATAACGCCCGTAAAACCGCGGGATTCGCCTTGGCCAGCAGTCGTAAATGCAACTTGACCGGGCTTGAGCGGAAGTCGGTCAATGGGACGTTCGGGCATGAGTTCTTCAACACCACAGACTTCCCAGATGCGACCAGAAGCTCCGCCACCAGGAGTGACTTCGGCATTTGATGCATTGACCAAGAGGCCTTCAAATGGTGCGGCAATATCAACAAGTTCAATTTCGATACGCAACAATCGCGTGGATGGAGCGTCATCAGAATCGAAGTAGTCATCATGCGCATCGTTGCTCTTTTCGGGAGCAAAGTTTTGATTGATGAAGTTCTGCAAATCACGAACGGTGTCGATTGATGGGCGAGTACCAGTGCCGGTCAGTGTGAGATCGCCGCGAAGTTGCAACGACCAGGCATCACGAATTTCGGGCATTGATACCGGGCTACTGGTGACGTAGTTGCTGAGGTTGTCACTAACTTCAAATGAACGTGAGTACATCACGGGCATCATTAATGGTTCGGTCTTCAGCGATGAAGGACGTCCACCAAGTTGCTCGATGGTGAGTCCATTGGCAAGAGCGGCTCGGGTAGCAACCACAACATCGCAGTCGTCTGTGGTGAAGTAGCGCTGGTTGCCACGTTGGCTAATGGTTGAGCTGAACTCCTCGGGAAGTTCGCTGATCTTGAGACCTTTGCCGATGAGGTTGTTTGACATGTAATAGCGAACGGTGCGCTCGGTGACCTGTTGGTCAGCCGGCAACTGAGCGTTGACTCGGGCGACCAACTCGTCGATGAGGAAAAAGCTTGCTGCAGATTTCTTGCTCATATTAGTCACCTCCGTTCGGTTTGTTGAGTGATTACTTGGACCTAGAAACTATCTGACACAAGAAGTGTAGCACTTGACAAATATACTTTGTCAAGTCTTTCTGACATTTTGATTGGTGTCAAGTGCAAAATTATTAATGTCAAGTATAAAAGTCCTGCGTAAGGGGCAATTCAGGAGCAGTCACCGTCGTGAAGTTCGTGCAAATTATTTTCACAAGCGAGTTTGCCAAAGGGTGAATCAAGGGGCCACAGCACATCAACGACGTATCGGGGACCGACCATAGTGAGTAAATCGAGGTAGGCGACAGTGACCGGGATGGGGTTGTCCGGATCCTCATTGTCGTGGGTCATCGAGGCCTGGATATACCAACCACCGAGTGGCGCATCAAGAACTTGTCGGGCCGCATTAACAACTTTCATGACCGTTTGAAATTGGCACGGATCTTCATCGGGCCAGTATTCAAAGTCAAACGGATGCACGATTCCGCAGTTTTCGCACGGAACTACCTGAAAATGTTGATCAATCTTGGCGACAGCATTCCAACCATCGGCAATGAGTTCGTCTTGTAAATCATCGGGTATTTCTCCGAAATGGCGATCGGGTCGGCCGCCAATGGTGGCCAACCATTGCCGACGACGCCCACTGATTCGAAGCCATTCACCAGTGACTGGGCCATCCATGTGCGGGTAGATGTCAATGACGGCTTGGCCGCCTTGGACACCTGTGACTGCACTGGCTGCGGTGAGGACCACATCAAGAACCGACTCGGGGGTGCGATGGGGTCTGGCGTGAAACCAATAGGAAAGCATGCTTTCTTGGCTGGTGTCCCAGTGGGTGTAGCTATCAAGTTCTTCGTGGTCGTCGGGATCCATGGGCTGAAGATCTTGGCAGGGGCGTGCCTGAAAGATGACGGTAGGAGGGTGGGATCGGGGCGTACTGTGCGAAGGTGCTCGAGCAGTTCACGACCTCTGAATTCAATACCCGCAGCGAACTCGACCGAGAGTCGTTGAGTTTGTTGCGCGGAGCGACTGTGGCCCTCGTTGACACGGACCCGCAGGCAGAAGTCAACCCATTAGGCGCCCTGGCATGCATTGTGATCGCTCGTCGGGGGAGTGAGACCGACTTGGTACAGCACTGCGACGTAGTTGTTGATGATGATCGCGAACTCGACGAAATTTTGACGACCATTGATCGTTGCCCGCAGGCGGCATTGGCGACCGTTCTGTTGTTGCGTGGGGTTGAAACCAGAACGATTGAAGAGTCGTTGATTGTCGAGTCAACGACCTATTCGCTTTTACAAAGTGGAGCCGAGTTTGCGCAGTGGAAAAATCACCGCGTTGATAAGAGTTTTACATCCTGTGATGAAGACGAGGTATTGAGCGAGCGAATTGATGACCATCTGATGATCACTCTTAATCGACCAACGCGTCGCAATGCCTATTCGTCATCAATGCGTACGGCATTAGCCGAAGTACTTAATGTTGCGGTCATTGATCAAACCATTAGCGCAGTGACGTTGCGGGGTGCGGGTACCAACTTTTCTAGCGGTGGCGACTTAGATGAATTTGGTTCGTTCGCAGATCCAGTTGTCGCCCACATTTCGCGATTGACATCAAGTGTTGGATCACATTTGAATTCGTTACGCGAGCGATTAGGTAAGCAGTTGCGTTGCGAGTTACATGGTGAAAATTTCGGGGCTGGTGTTGAACTACCTGCGTTTGCTGGTTGGGTGATTGCAACTCGGGATACTCGCTTGTGCTTGCCCGAGATTGCGCTTGGTCTGGTGCCGGGAGCTGGTGGAACTGCGAGTTTGCCTCGACGTATCGGTCGCCAACGAACTGCTTGGTTGGCGTTGACGGGTCGTGCTATCGACGCACAAAAGGCTTTTGAATGGGGCCTGATTGATGAAATTTCTGCGTGAAGGATCGCCTGAACTTCAGCAGATGAATTGGTTAGCCAGTGAGTTTGCTTTGCTATCTGGTTTCTCAGTTGATCCGCAGGAATTACTAGCGCAAAGAGTGCGGCATACAGGTTGGCAGGCCGGCCCATCCCAAAGTGTTGGAGGTTCGTGTCATCTCATGTTGACAAGTGACGAACAGTGGATCGCGATCAATTTGGCACGCCCAGAAGATCATGAGCTCCTGGCTATCTTTTTCCCAACAATTTCCCGCCGCGAAAAAACTCGGCGAGAAAACCAGATTGACATTTCAGAATTGCGTGGCGAAGTTGGGCAATGCACTGCAAGTGAGCTGCTTGAATTCGCAATTGATGTCGGACTACCGATTTCGCGGCTTGGTGAAGTATCAAACAATTATTCTCAAGATCAACTGCCTGTAAGTATTCAGAATGTTGAAAATGTTGCAACCCCACGTGTAGATAAGCCGATTGAAGTTATTGATTTGTCATCGTTATGGGCTGGTCCGTTGTGTTCGCATCTTTTGCACCGATGTGGCTATTCAGTCACGAAGGTTGAATCACAACAACGGCCTGACGGTGCGCGATTCGGGAATCCGAAATTCTTTGCTGAACTCGACGCCGGCAAGAACCATGTGGAGATTGATTTCAGTTCAAATGACGGCATCAACCGGTTGCATGGAATGATTCGCGACGCTGATGTAGTCATTGAAGGCTCCCGACCTCGAGCACTCCAACAACTTGGAATTGATGCTGAACAGATTTTGCGCGAGGCGAGACCACGAGTGTGGTTGTCAATTACTGGGTACGGGCGCGAAGGTTCGGTCGGCCAACGGGTTGGCTTTGGCGACGACTGTGCAGTGGCGGGCGGACTGGTGGATTATTCGCCGGCAGGCCCCCAATTTGTGGGGGATGCCATCGCGGATCCGATCACGGGGTTGGTGGCGGCAACAGCAATTTTGCGGGCTGTCAAAGAACAAAAGTCCTGCTTAATAGGGGTAAGTCTGGCTGAGGCGGCAAGTTGGCTAAATAGTGTCCGCGGAAATCGGGAAAGCCAGCAAGACTAAAAGGTATGAAGCCGTATTACTGCGTTCGCCTTGAAGGTTCTGCGTGGTCGTCGGCTCAACAGTCGAAACTTCGCGAATTAGTCGAGAGTTGGCTGGAGGTTGAACATCCATTTGATGATCGTGGTCCGGGCGTCTCAATCCGACTTGATGCTGAGAACGCCGAACAGTGGTGGCGCTACACAATTGATGAATCTCTTAATGGTGGAGCAATCGTGTCAACAACGATCACAATCTTGAATCTTGAAAAGAAGTCCACGTTTGAAGTGCGTACCTCGGTGATTCCTGGTGGTTCGCGCGTGACTCCTTTGTCAATCAACGTTTCGCTCAAGACCAAGCGGGCGTTACTTGCTCGCGTAGTTGACACTTTGACTCTGTACGACGCTGGTATGAAGATCGGCACCAAGGTGGCTTTGATTACCGAACCTGCTGGTGCAGAGGCGATCGCAGCATTTTTTGAAGCGCCCAGTCGTGCGCTGCCCATTGTGATTGAGACCATGCCGTCATTTGAAACATCGGTCTTTGAAGTAGGCAAATTGGCCCCTGAGTTGGCTGGACTCGCCCATGTAGTGCAAATAGTTGGCGCGGCATCACGGCTGGCCTTCAACGAATTTCATGGACGTGATGTTTTGCAACAGCAAGGCCTCGTGATTCTGTGGCCTGATCACACCAACAATTCAATTGCGGGAAACGGAATGTTTGCGGGAGCGGGTGAAAAGGATCGCAATCGCGTTCGTCAGACAATTACCGAAATAGCGGCGGATTCATTGGCTATTTTGCGAGCACCACGTTTTCGCCGACGGTCTGTTGAACAAGAAGTTGAAACACGTGTTGTTGAAGCAGAGAAGATTGAACTTGATGCATCGGGTGACCCCGAGACTGTTTCTTGGAATGAGTATCGAAGTGCGCTTGACGGCTGGCAAGAGTCTGTTGAGAAAGTTGACGAACTTGAACAAGCTATGGCCGAGGCCGATCGAATCATTGCGGAAAAGCAACAGCTCCTTGAAAAGGGTGATCAAGTTGTTGACCAGTTGGTGTTACAAAACACCGAACTTGCTATCCGACTCGGGCGTAGCCCAACGGGCCTCGTTGCAACATCGGCAATCGATGCAGTGCGTCAGGCCAAATCAATGTGTGAAAACTTGGTGTTCCATGAACAGGCACTTCGATCAGCCGAGCAAATTCAAGGAATTGATGCCAACCGACTTCTGCAAGACCTTGTTCGTTTAAACATCGTTGCGGGCGACTGGCAGACCGGCCGTATCACGAACTCGTCACTCACGATTTCATGTCGAAGTTTTGGCCTGAACTACGCAGCCGGAATTGGCGAAGTTGCTGAAAACAAATATGGCGAGGATTATTCCTTTACATGGCGTGGTCGAACTGAGTACGCAGTTGCGCACATCCGTAATGGTCGCGGAGTGCATCTGTACCGAGTGCACGTCTTTTTTGATGACGATTCGCACCAGGTCGTCGTGGCCTATATCGGTCGCCACCTGCGGGGCAAGCGCGACCACAGCTAGTTTCTGGCCCAAAAACAGACAACCGCACATTTCTGTTCACGGCGATCGTTAGTCAAGTATGAGCACATCAACTTTGACCAACACATCCATCGGCCGACCTATCACCAAGTTCGGTATCTCGATCTATCCCGTATACAAATGGGGCAATGGTGACAATGACCTGACGGTGATCCGACCAAATGAATTGGTGAAGATCCGCGAAATGGAATCACCAACCGTTCCGACTTTGGTCGTAGAAAACAACAACGCAGTGCCAGTAGTTCTCTTTGCAGGCGAAACGCTTGAAGGTGGTCGCCAGCAACGGGTTCTCAATCAAACAGTTGTTTTGCCACCCATGAGCGTGACCGAAATTCCGGTCTCGTGTGTTGAGCAAGGACGTTGGCACGGTGCGCAAGAGTTTGGTGGTGTCGGACGCATGTCGCCGAGCAAAGTGCGTCAATCCGCTATGCGAGGTAGGCAGCATGAAGTGTGGAATGAAGTTGAATTTCTGTTGGATTCGCGTTCGGTCCGTTCAGGCACCAAGGCCTTAAAGGATTTCTTTGGTGACATCGATATTGAGGCAGATGCCAAACGTCGAGAGAAGATCGCCAAAGTAGCGAGCTGGGGTCCGCTTGCTGGCCAAACCGGCATCGTCGTGACTCAAGGAAACCAGATTCAGTCGGTTGACCTGTTTGGTTCGCAACAGTTCTTAGAAGCGATGTGGCCCAAGATGATTGAGTCGGCACTCGGCTCTGTCGCGCCCACTTCAGCGACTACTAGTCGACGCGATTCAGGTGACCGAGTGTTGAAGTTCTTGAGTCGCTTGGGCAAGACCATGAATGAGAGCCCCCGTTCTCTTTCAACTGGTCAAGGTGAACATGTGCGCATCGAGAATGCGGCCATGAGCGGTCAGGCATTGCTCTTAAACGGAACGCTCGTGCACGCTTCGGCCTTTCCAAGTGCAATCTGAACTTGAGACGATGAGCATCTTCATCAACCTGACGGTCTCGTATCGTTCGTTGTCCGACACGGCACTAGTGATTTGTGATGAATCTCAACTTGATGAATGTTTCGGGCCTGGAGAAGTTGTCACTTATCAACCTGATTTTGATACTCGTGTTGAGTATCGAAACATTCAGACCGATCAGGGTGCTACTTCAGAAAGCGCATATGTTGTTGGTTTGCAAATCATTGGTGCTCGTGAGCGTCGAGATTCGGGTCTTCATGAAGGGCGCATACCGCCGCAGTTAATCCGCTTGATTTCAGGGACAATTGAGTCAGTGCCAAAGATTTATCGTCCACACGAGACCTGGGTTCAGGCATTTGAAGTGCCCGTGATCGATCTGCTTTTTCGATGCCCTGACCCTTTGAAGCCCGTTGATTCACTTGCTGATGTCAAGGCGGTGTCGGCTGCGCTTGATGACATGGGGGTGGCGCATCAATCACTGATGCTGCGGACCGGGAAGTCAGACGACGAACCAAGAAAATTGTTGAGCCGTGAATTTCGCACTTTGTGGTCGCAACTTGCCGATGAAGTGGACCAATCGCAAGGCCTTCGACCCACCACAGCAGTCGTGCGGACGTTGAATGCCTTAACTGTGCACACGAGCTTGCCCATGTCGATTCAGGAGGCGACGCAACGGTCGCTCGTGCATATCCTGCATGGCGGACGTTGGCGGGAGGTTGCTGACACGCTGCGAGAGGCCACCTGGGCCCTGAACCATATTGCGATAGACCCTGCCGACTAGTGGGGTGGGGATTCCCAGATTTCGTTAACGGTGTAGTTGGACGGTTTTTCACCGAGCGAATTTGGGACACAATAGAGAGATGGCCGTGAAAGCAAAAAACAACAAAAAGGCTCCTCGCCGGGTTGACCCGTTGGAACGAGTGTTGAATTTGTTCACGTTGCTGCATCGCTCAACGCATCCGCTATCGCGTGAGCAAATCGTGGGCGAAATGGCTAAAGGGATGACGCCGTATCCCGAAGCAGACGATGCCCAGCGCCAACTTTTTGGAAGCGACAAAAACACGATCGTGCGTGATCTCGGGATTCAAGTACGACAAACCGTCGCGCAAGGCGATGAAGCCGGCCAGACGAAGTATTGGATTAGCGAAGAGGATATGTGTGTCCCCGAGCTTGACCTCACCAATGACGAGCTCTCAGTTTTGAGTCTGGCCTTGGCATCAATTCATCATTCGGTCCCCGAGGCCAGTGAGGCCATGATGAAACTTGAAGGGATGAATCCGCAGCGCTCTGCGGTCGACTTCAATGTGCAAGTACCGCTCATCGTGGTGCGACTGACTGAGATGATCCAGCGGCGCCAGATTGCCCATCTCGTGATCAATGGCGCGTCATTTGTGGTTGATCCTTCGCGCTTACTGTTCGACAAGGGAACCTGGTACCTCATCGCGATGGTTGCTGGTGAGAAGAAATTGCGCGCAATTAAGTGCTCGCATATCGGTCCAGACTTTTCCATTGTTGATGGTGAAGTGAGCTCAACGAAGAAGAATCTGAGTAATCGAGAATTGCGCAAACTGGTACACAACGTTGAGGATGATGACGTTGAAGCGCAGGTGCTTGTTGATGGACATGTCGCGGGCATCTCATGGTGGGATAGCCGAGTTCGTGAAACCGAGGCCTTGCCCGATGGCAAATTGCGAATCACGGTTCAGGTTGATGACCCGGCGCGCTTGCGGGGATGGGTTTTAGGATTCGGCACCCACGCAGTCATCGAATCGCCCGAATCGTTACGCGAAGATTTTGTGCAGTGGTTAGAGAAGCTTGAACAGTTGCCTGACTACATTCCGAATGCACCCGATATGCCAACGGCGCCAACAAATCGACCAGGGCCTCGTCCGTTGGGCGAACGACTACAACGGCTCTTATCAATTTTGCCGTGGCTGCGACTGCGCGGGTCGATCACTGTTGAAGAGTTGGCGCGTATGCTCGGAATCTCAGTGACGCACCTCATCAAAGATCTTGAGTATGCGTCAATGTGTGGTGTACCTCCGTACACCCACGATGCTCTCTTTGATTTCTCGGTCGTTGATGGAGAAGTTCTCTTTCATGGTGACGTACCAATGTTTGGTCCATTGAGGCGCACCAAAGCCTTGATGACGCGTGCAGTCAAATTGACGCCACGACAAGCAACCGCAGTTGGCGTTGCGTTGGCTAGTCACGATGCCGTTGTAGGTGACCTCTCCATGCGAAATGATGCAGTGACGTCATTACGTCAGAAGATTGAAGCAGCGGTTGGCGATTTGCCAATACAAGTGCGGCTAGAAGATGCTCCGCTACTACAAGAAGTGAGTCAAGCGATTCGGCTAGCGCGACAGATTCAGGTCACATATGTGAATGGCGAAGAAGAAGTCACCAAACGTGTGTTGAACCCGTTACTGATTTTTGTTGACCGCGGTGAGTCGTATTTGATTGCTGATGATGTCTTATCGGGCGTCGACGAAAAGATCTTTCGTGTTGACCGACTCATTGAATGCCTAACAACTGAGAACACATTTGAGCCTCGGACAGTTGAATTCAAAGAGTGGAAATTTAGGGGGAAAGTTGAACCAGCGGTGCTGTATGTCGCGCCGGGCAATGATTGGTTACTAGATCGCATTGCGATCAAATCCCATGTGATCAATGAAGATGGTTCGATGTTTCTGTGGGTCGATGTCGCAAGCCTGCCCTGGTTGGCACGGCTGTTGTTGCGCTGTGGTCCAACCTCATGCGTGGTGAGTCCGGCGAATTTACAGAGTGTTGTGGCTGAGCGAGCTCGGGAAATTCGCCAGCAGTACGCGTGATTGTTGGCATGTGGCACGTGACAAGTACGAAAATGTTGCCTGACCCCCATGCCAAAGTGGCAACATGGAGTTTGTGAAGGCCCTTCTAACGTTACGGTATCGACCTTTGTCGGACACTGTGATCGCGTCTGTTGACGCGTTGGAAGCAGAGAATTCTGAAACCTCGTCGGTGCCCGATATCAATGCCGGAGTTGTGCGCGAACGGTTAGATGCCGACACAACGGCCGAATGGATTCCATTTCGGGATTCACAAGTTCTTGTTGGGCTTGAGCTAATGCATGCGTCAGTTCGTTCGTACGTCGATGGCATGCCACCGGTTGTCGCACAGTTCGTGACCGATCTGATTGATCTGGCTCGAGACAGCCAAGATGTTTCTGATTCAACGAGTTCACTTCTCAAAACTCACGAGTTAAAACGGCGTGTCGATGTATCTATGTTGTTGAGGCCAGTGCAATTGCAGCCCAAGCGTCGAGCGTCTCGTGCGACCTCTAAGGGTGTTGAAGCGGCGCTTCACCAAGTCATTGATAACTATGAGAATTTGCCGCGACCGAGTATCGAAGAGAAATCGGTCGCGAGTGCGTTACGTGATTTGGCGATGTCAATCAGCGATGGTGAAGGACTCACGAGTGAACGAACGGTTGATGCAACGTTCAACACAATTTCAAAGTCTGGAATGCGCAGCCAGCGCAAGAAGACTGAACTCCTTGCGCTGGTTAACGACCTGCGTGATCAGCGCACCTGGCAAAGTGCCATTGACAAAGCGCTGACCACACCCGAATTGGTGAGTAACGCCGAGTCAGACGCTGAACTCAACGGCGCCGATTGACGTTCCATTCGTCTTTGAGAAAATTCAAGAACGTTTCATTCCATACTGCGTAGTACGGCCAACGAGCAGTAACCCATTCGTGAGCCTCTTGGTCATCAAAGTCATACTGGCGCATGGCCCAGGCTTTCAGAATGAGTCCGGTACGACTGCGTCCACCATGGCAATGCACGAGAACTCGATGACCTTCAGCGAGAAGAGCATCCATGCTGTCAACGGCATCGCGAACAAGGGTCAGTAAATCTAAGTTGGCATCACCTTCGTTGTCACGAATGTAAAACTCACGCCGAACTGGATGATGCACCAGTTCGCCGCCGGTTAAACACAATGACACCGTCGCGAACGATGGGTCGCTTAACAACGCTCCACCGAGATCGGTTGCGAAGACGGCGAAAGTTTCGTCGACTTGTTGTGGAGTCTTGGGCTCTTCGCGTTGCGTCAGAACAGCCGACTTCGAGCCAATTAACTTGCGTGCAATGTTTTGCAGACCAAGAAAATCGTAAGTTTTTCGTCCGTCCGGAGTATTGATTGATCCATTGATGTAGGTCATCCAACGACTGGGAAGACCCTGAATTCCGTAGGTTGCACCAGCTAAGGCCCCAGCCACGCAGGCAACAGTGTCGGTATCGCCACCAAGATCAATGGCGGCCGTCACAACATCGGCGTAATTGTTGTGATGTCGTACTGCCCACACTGCTTCGGCAAGACAGGTCCACACTGATCCGTTAGATGGTTCGTTTTCGTTTCCAGGAGTCCAATCGGGGCTCAGAATTTCGCTGAAACGAACCCGCTGATCGTTCGGTACATATGACAGAACATCATCGATGTTGCTGATGATGTCGCCACCCAAAATGGCGCGTCGACATAGTTCGGTACCGATGGCGGCTCCCCATCCGGCTGCTGGGTCAAAGTGAGTCATGGATGCTTGGGTAAACGCTGCATTCATGACTTCTTCGGTGCTGTGGCCAAGGTAAGCCAAGGCGATCGCCCACGTTCGCATGAGCGCACCGTTACTTGCCGATCGACCGGGGTTGGCGGCGTCGTTTTGGGCCGCCACGAAGCGATCGCTCGCTGAGAGCGCGCGCGATGTAGCAATGCCCACATCGGTGGCACCATGACGCCAGGCGACAAAGCGAGCCCACAGATCATCGAGATCAAGAGCACCTTGGGCAAGAAGCGATTCGGCCAAGGCCAAAGTCATTTGGGTGTCATCGGTGAATTCAGCCGGCGCCCAACCAAATGAGCCTCCGCCGATCATCTCGCCGGCCCCGCCAAGAACTGGCTGGGGGAATTGGGCCGAGTATTGGCCGGCCGGACCAAATTCAAACGGAGCGCCAAGGGCATCGCCAACGGCTGAGCCAAGAAGTGCACCCATGGCGCGCTGCAAGATGTCAGCGGTGATCGGTTGGTGGGCGAAGGGGATGAGGGTGTTGCTGGGGTTCGAGTTCATGTTGTTCTCCTTGGGTTTTGGATTTTTCGGTGACACCGTTGATTCGGTGACAGGCATATAACGATTGAGATCGACGAAAATGTGCGAATGACCGTTTTCAGACTCATATCGACCGACAAATGGGCTGAATTATGAGTTTCAATGAGGAATTTTCCAGTGATAAAGACTCGATGAGGGAGCAGTTTTATTGCGGTGATTCTTAGCCCTGTCTAGAGTATTCGTTAACAGTATGAAAAAATAGTGTGCGCTAATAGGTCAAGTTCGGCTAACTCTGACACAGGACTAAGGCAGACTTCCGAAGTGCTTAATTCTTCCGCGGATGCCAACGTCATAGGTTCAAATCCCGATGATGACCGTGAATCCGTGGCCGAACCCGAAGACTTTCCGCCTGATCAAGATTGGATCCGACGATCGTTTTGGGTCAAGGAACTTGAAAACGCACGTCGACGCAAAACGTGGACTCGCGTTAATCGTTTGTACACCGAGAAAACTGCGGCGCAGATTGCCAGTGATTTGCGATCTGCGCACCACCGCGATCCAAAGAAGTTGCGAGTCAAAGGTGTTCTGTCGGGCGACAAGTGGGACACCCGCTGGAATTCTTCACCCGAAGGTCCCGAAGGGCAGTATTCGATCTGGGTTCGGTTTCTTGGTCACGAAGCGTAAACCGCTCTTCACTAGTTCACTAGTTCTCTAGTTCACTAGTTCTCTAGTTGATTCAGATCCCAATTCAATTTCTCGCCGCCACATCGCACCCAAACCTCGCAGTCTCCGGGTGCGCCAAGGGTCGTGGGTTGCCACTTAGCTTCCCAGACTTCAGCGCTACGAAAACCGCGCACACGTTGGTTTTTCGTGCGACGTAAATGTGATCGACGAATGTCGCTGGCAATTTGTGACGCCGACTTGCGGGTGTACAACTTAGGAATGCGATACCAGTCACCTGCCAAGCGGGCCTGATCGAACGAGCGCTGCCAGAACGAGCGACGCTTATCGCGACGACGGGTGGAAGTTGATGTGGTGGTGGGGGGAAGGGTGATGTTCATACATTCCAAACGACACCACTCACATCATTTGTGCGCTGACTCAAGAATTTTTTTGAGAAATCTCTACCAGCGTTCGAACGACCAACTTTCGGGCTGCCCATTTTTGTAGGGCATGACGCCGTGGAACGTACGCGGGTCATCGTCGAACACGAGCGGCAAGAAAAATCGATCACCCTCCCACATCGGCAGTTGGGCGGCTTCTCGTTCGGCAGGGTCGTCGCTGCAAGCCTGCAGAACTCGTGAGATTGAAATCCACGCCAAGTCACCTTCAACATTGGTCGACAAGGGATCGCCTGTCCAAGCGTCAATGATGAACATTGGCGACAACCAATCTTCGCCGTTCGGCCCAAAGCCCGGCCATGAAACTGTGCCACGCAAGCGCATTGAGGTGACTTCAATGCCGGCCTCTTCATGAATCTCGCGGCGCATACCAGTGGCCAAGTCTTCATTGGTTTCAAGTTTGCCGCCGAGGCCATTCCATTTGCCGAGGTGTTCATCGTCGGCCCGCTTATTGCGATGGACTAACAACACTTCATTGGTTGCACGATTCACGATGTATCCGAGAGTTCCCAAAATGGGGGTGTATGGCATGTCTTGTTTGTATCAGAGATTGATGGGGCAGACTGTTGCCATGAGTTTGAAAGTGGCGATGAGCCAGCGCGACGAGTTTGCCCTAAACGGAGCAGTTGTTCTTCGTGGCGTTGTGACACCCCATGAAATTGAATTACTCAGGGCAGGTATTGACGCAGTCGTGCGTCACCCGAGTCCGCGAGCCAAGGTTGCGAGTACTCCCGACGATCCAGGATTCTTTATTGAGGACTTCAGCACTTGGCGTGAGCACTCTGAGTTTGCTGAATTTGTGAAGAACACAAAACTGTCAGCAATCGCTGCTGAACTCACTCAATCAAATTCAATCAGTATGTATCACGATCACGTTTTGGTGAAAGAACCAGGTACACGGCAGCGCACTCCGTGGCATCAGGATCAACCGTATTACGACGTTGAAGGTCATCAAAGTGTGAGTTTTTGGATACCAGTTGATCCGGTTGCTCAACAGGATTGTCTTGAACTGATTGCGGGAACTCATCGTGGTCCGTGGTTGATGCCGCGATCATTTCTTGATCATCAAGCCAAATGGTTTCCCGAAGGTTCGCTTGAAGAAATGCCTGACTTTGAAAGTCGTCGCGATGAATATCCCATTTTGTCGTGGGATCTCGAACCTGGTGACGCGATTGCGTTTCATATGTTGACGGTGCACGGAGCACCTGGAGTTTCGGGCACGAATCGTCGACGTGTGTTTAGTTTGCGAGTTCTTGGCGATGACATGGTGTACGCACCGCGCGATTGGGTGACCTCACCAGATATGCGCGCCGTGATGACCGCCGAAGAAGATCAGCGTGTCGCTGGTGAGCCACTGACAGGAGACTGGTTCCCACTACTTCACCCGTGATTCTGGTGCAGAATAGTTGCGAAAAACGCAACGATCCTGCACCAGAATCACAAGGGGTGGTGATGTTTTATGGTGTTGATGTGGCGATGGTTGTGGTGACATCGTTGGCGCGTTCGCCAAGGTCAATGAATAGAGCCACGCGATCTTCAATGACCGGGTATTCGCCATTAGTTGGCGGCGCAAGATCTTCAACACTGATGATGCGGCCATCGCAATCAGTAAATGTGTCAGTGCCAACAATTTGTTCGATCGCACAGCTCATATCGCGGTCAGCGGGGAACGCGTAGTACACCACCCAACCGCGTTCAGAATCGGTGCCGTTGTGATCAAGAACAATGGTGCGTTCACCCGATGTCGTCCCGAGTCCAGGAAACAGAACTGGCCCATCGGTATCAATGGATTCGGCCCATTGGTCAACATTGCCGATGGGCAATCGATCTGGAGTGAAGGTTGTGGTTTGCGCTTGTTCGCCGGCCATCAATGCGGCGATACCCCACATGATGAGACCAAGCACCAAGAAAAAGCCGAGCCCAGCGAGCACTGGGGCAACGGCACGAGTAATTGGGGAGCGAAATTCGGGGAGCGCCACGTGGTGAGTCTGCCCAGCAGGAACTTCATTTTTGAAGTCGTCCGAAAGATTTTTAAAGATTTCTTCAAAAAGTTCCCGGATATTTGTCAGGACCGAACCGGTGATCGCTCTTGTACCCCGACAGCGCGAGGGGTGCTGACAACGAAAGGCCCGCCATGAAAATCACCAACTTGTTCGCCAAAGGATTAGTAATCACGACCATCGCCTCAATGCTGGCGCTTGGTGCGGGGGTCGCTGGAGTCTCAGCCAGCGGTGGTCGGCACGATCGCAACGCATCAGGCTCAGAGCACGAGCGCGGTTCGGAACACGGTCACGACGATGACGATCACGACGGTCACGGACGAGGTCACGAGTCTCATGGTCGGGGTTGGGGATTCGGACACGGCTCGGACGAGCACAGTTGTGATGACGAAGATGGCAGTGAAGACACCAGTGACGATGCAAGCGATGATGATTCGGCGCCTGTTGTCACGATGCCTGTTTCTGAGACCCCTGTCGATTCGGCCCCCGATTCGTCGGCCCCTGACACAACCGTGTCGACTTCAGAGCCGACCATTGAGAACCCAACGATCGTGCTTGAGATTCCTGCCGTTGCAGCTCCGTCTGATTTTCGAGTGACGAACCCTGCAGTCGTACCAACCGCAGAACCGATTTCCGCCAGCCCAACATCAACTAGCCCAACATCAACCAGCCCATCAACTGCAAGTCCAATATCAAATAGTCCAATATCAAATAGTCCGGCGGCGACAATCCAGCCTCAGATTGTTGATGAAGTTCCCGAAGTGGCTGGTGACCCAACGACTAATCCGTTGATCTCTGGCACCGTTGAGGCAGAGGCCACCCAGCAAACTGCCCCTTCAACTTCAAGCAGTCTGCCGATGACTGGTGCATCAGCGATTGTCTTGTTGGGTCTGGCCGCAGGTTTGCTAGCCGCTGGCTGGTTAGTGATCGCCGGCCGTCGTCGCAATAACAACGAAGTCGC
Organism: Ilumatobacteraceae bacterium; assembly: GCA_044355095.1. Classification (GTDB taxonomy): domain Bacteria; phylum Actinomycetota; class Acidimicrobiia; order Acidimicrobiales; family Ilumatobacteraceae; genus Casp-actino8. The sequence continues at coordinate 7,321 of JBIKYT010000022.1, read as the reverse complement.
TTGAGCCATCCCAACTTCATATCCGCTGGCGGGCGGAGTCCCGATTCGGTTCTGGCGGAGCCGAGTCGGGGCTTTCTCGCGTCAGCGACTCAGCGATGTGACCCAATGATTTAGTGTCATAGTTCCATCCGAACTCGTGCGAATGTGTGGATGACGCCCTGATGGCGTAGGGTTTCTCCCTTGTGAAGCGGCCATACCGAGTCGTCGTTGCCAAGCCCGGACTTGACGGGCATGACAGGGGCGCAAAGACCATCACTAGAGCACTCCGCGACCATGGGTTCGAGGTCATCTATACGGGTCTTCATCAGACCCCCGAGCAGATCGCTGAAACGGCACTGCAAGAAGATGTCGACGCCGTGGGATTGTCGTTGTTGTCTGGTGCGCATTTGACGTTGTTCCCTCGAGTGATGGAAGAACTCAAGAATCGTTCCATGGAAGACGTCTTGATTTTTGGCGGGGGAGTCATCCCTGACGCCGATGCTCGCACATTGCGTGAACAAGGTGTTTCCGAAATCTTCGGACCTGGTTCGTCGCTAAAAGCAATCGCTCAGTGGCTGGAAACAGCACTGGACGCCCGAGAAGACGCAAGTTAGAGAGAGGACATAATCAATGGATCTGTTCGAATATCAGGGCAAGCAGTACTTCGCCCGTTTCGACATTCCGGTGAGCCCAGGTGGTGCAGCCGACACTGTTGATGAAGCAGTCAAAGTGGCCGATGCATCGGGTTATCCCGTTGTTGTGAAGGCCCAAGTTCAAGTTGGTGGACGCGGCAAGGCCGGCGGCATCAAGTTGGCGAACAACGCTGAAGAAACCCGTTTCCACGCCAACAACATTTTGGGCATGGACATTAAGGGTCATGTCGTGAAGCGCGTGTGGGTTGAACACGCGAGCGACATTGAAGAGGAGTATTACGCCTCATTCACGCTTGACCGTGCGGCAAAGAAGCATCTCTTGATGTTGTCGGCACAAGGTGGCGTTGAAATTGAAGAAGTCGCCGAAAAAGATCCCGATGCAATTATCAAATTGCACATCGATCCCGTTGACGGATTGTCAGCTGCTGCGGCACATAAGGCTGCCGTCGACGCAAAGATTCCTGCGAAGGCACTTGATGGCGTCGCCTCAATTTTGGTGCAGTTGTATCGCTGCTTCACCGAAGGTGACTGCGACCTCGCTGAAATCAACCCACTGATTCTGAAGCCAACCGGCGAAGTACATGCACTCGACGCCAAGGTCAGCCTTGATGACAATGCTGACTTCCGTCATCCCGAATGGGCTGAGTACCGCGCGACTGAAGAACTCGATTCACGTGAACAACTCGCACGTACACATGGCTTGCAGTACATCGGTCTTGACGGAACTGTGGGCATCATTGCCAACGGTGCCGGTTTGGCGATGAGCACGCTCGACGTTGTCAATCAAGTCGGCGGAACTGCTGCCAACTTCTTAGACATCGGCGGCGGTGCAAACGCTGATGTGATGGCTGCTGCTCTCGAAGTCATTAACTTCGATGACAAGGTCACCTCAATTTTCATCAACATCTTCGGTGGTATTACTCGCGGTGAAGAAGTCGCCAAGGGAATCGTTGAAGCGTTGTCGCGCGTGACACTCAAGGCACCGATCGTGATTCGTCTTGATGGCACCAACGCTGAAGAAGGACGCAAGATTTTGGCTGACGCCGGAATCCCCGAGTCCACATTGATCTCTAAGCCCACAATGCTCGAAGCTGCTCACGCCGCTGTCGCTCTCTCGAAGGGGAAGTGAACCCATGGCAATTTTCGTGAACCAATCAACCAAGGTCATCGTGCAAGGTCTCACCGGAGGCCAAGGCAAATACCACGGTCTGCGTAACAAGGCATACGGAACGCAAGTTGTCGGTGGAGTCACACCAGGCAAGGGCGGAACCGATGTTGAAGGTATTCCAGTTTTCAACTCGGTCGCTGAAGCAGTTGCCGCGACTGGCGCAAACGCATCGTTCATCGCAGTGCCACCAAAGGCTGCATCGGCTGCCATCTTGGAAGCCGCAGCCGCTGGTATTGCTTTCATCGTGTGCATCACCGAAGGCATCCCCGCACAAGACGAAGCCAAAGTGTTCAACACTTTGATCCGCGATTACCCCAAGACCCGTTTGCTCGGTCCGAACTGCCCAGGCATCATCAGCCCAGGTAAGTGCAACATCGGAATCACCGCCGGCGAAATTGCCGAATTGCCCAAGGCTGGCAAGAAGAACGTTGGCATCGTGAGCCGTTCAGGAACCCTGACCTATCAGGCCCTGTACGAACTCAAGCAGCGCGGCATTGGCGTGAGCACATGTGTCGGCATTGGTGGCGACCCCGTACCGGGAACCAACTTCATCGATTGCTTGCGTGAATTCCAGAACGATCCCGAGACCGACGCCATCATCATGATCGGTGAAATTGGTGGATCGGCCGAAGAAGAAGCTGCTGAATTCATTAAGGCCAACGTGACCAAGCCCATGAGCGCATACATCGCAGGTGTGACTGCTCCGGCTGGCAAGAAGATGGGCCACGCTGGCGCCATCGTCTCGGGCGGTAAGGGAACTGCTCAGGGCAAGATGGATGCATTACGAGCTGCTGGTGTGAAGGTGGGTCTCAACCCCACCGAAGCCGGCGACTTGATGGCAGAAATCATCAAGTCGATTAGTTAAATTACCCAGCCAGAAAAAATGCAGTAAGAATTGCAAGAGCCCGAGGCATCGCCTCGGGCTCTTTGCTTTGTGCGTTCGAATTGATAATTAGCCTTGACCAAAACCGTCTTTGATCTTGTTGACGTCGGTCAGGTCTTTCAAGTTTCCACCACCAGCGGTGAAACTCATGATCGAGCCAGCCAGAGATACCAATGTCGCGGCAAAGGCCAGCCACAAACCAAATGCTGGTTTGAGGTCAACCCCACTCTCGTCGGGTCCGAGGATCACCAAAAGCAACATCAGGATTGTGGCAATTCCCGTCGCAAGAACCGAGACGAGCGGCCACTTCACTTTGCCGACCGATTTACCCTGTAGTCCGAGCACAGTGACGACTCCGATGCCGATGACCAACACCATTGAGATCACCCCACGAAATGGGTAATTGAAAACATTGTTACCGCTCTCAGATATTCCGAACATTTCAATTTTGGCCCAATCAAGAAAGAGGCCAGCAATCAAAAAGACCGCTGCGCCACCAACCTTTAGCCAATCTGGTGTTTTGAACTTTGAAAAATCCATAACTTGCTCCATTCAATGTGATGAATTATGTGAGTAATGAATTGCATGGCTTGCTTGTTTGATTACGCCACTATGCGGCAACCTACAGAATCTGAGCAGTGATGTGTGGCAATAGTTGTCATGACCTTGTTCAGATCTCGTTTGTCCGCCTAAGGTCAACGTATGCCCACCGCCTTACTCAGTGTGTTTGATAAGACCGGAATCGTTGAGCTCGCCGAGGGTTTGACTGCAGCTGGATGGGACATCATTTCCAGTGGGGGCACCGCAAAAGCCCTGCTGGAGAACGGTATATCTGTCACCGACGTCGCCGACCTCACCGGCTTCCCAGCAATGCTGGGGCACCGAGTGGTCACATTGCATCCGAATGTGCACGCCGGCATTTTGGCCGACCTCGATGACGCATCACATGTCGCCGATCTTGAGGCTCACAACATTGCACCGATCGCATTAGTAGTGGTGAACCTGTATCCCTTTGACAGCAATCCGAGTATCGAACTCATTGATATCGGTGGGCCGACGCTGGTGCGTGGAGCGGCCAAGAATCATGCTCATGTTGCCGTTGTTGTTCGACCAAGCGATTACTCGCGAGTCATCGCAGAAGTGCAAGCAAACGGTGCAATTTCGGCTGCAACTCGTCGTGACTTGGCAGCGATTGCGTTTACAGAAATTGCGCACTACGACATTGCGATTGCTGAATGGATCACTGCTCAAGGTGCAGCACCAGAATCGTTGCCTGAGCATTTGTTGATTGGCAGCACTCGTGTTCAAGAATTGCGTTATGGCGAGAACCCGCATCAGTCGGGCGCTCGTTATCGCTTCGATGGCGAAAGCAGTTGGTGGGACACTGCGGTTCAACATGGCGGTAAAGAACTCAGTTATCTCAACTTGTATGACACTGAGGCGGCGTGGCGATTGGTGAATCAGTTTGCCGGTGCTGCGTGTGTGATTGTCAAGCATGCGAATCCGTGTGGTGTTGCTGTATCTGCACAGGGATTAATAGCCGAGGCGTATACGCTAGCGAATGCCTGCGATCCGGTGAGTGCGTTCGGTGGAATCGTCGCAGTTAATCGCAACGTCACTCGCGCCATGGCCGACGCCCTCGCACCAGTGTTCACTGAAGTCGTCGTTGCTCCATCGTTTGATGCTGACGCATTTGACGTGTTGTTGGCAAAGAAAAATCTGCGCGTGATTTCGGCCTCGGCACCGTCGGCCCGCAAACTTGATATTCGTTCAATTGATGGCGGATTCTTGGTGCAAAACGCGGACATCGTCAATCTCGATCGCAGTAGCTGGAAAGTAGTCACCGAAACTCAACCGACTGCCGAACAATGGGCTGATCTTTCGTTTGCGTGGCAGGTGTGTTCAATCGTGAGTTCTAATGCGATCGTTTTTGCCAAAGATCAACAAGCCTTCGGTATTGGCGCAGGTCAACAAAATCGTTTGGATTCAGCACGAATTGCGGCCGAACGTTCGGCTGGCCGTGCCACTGGCGGAGTATGCGCGAGCGATGCCTTCTTCCCCTTCCGTGATGGACTTGATGCCACCGCGGCGGCCGGAATCAAAGCTGTGATTCAGCCCGGTGGAAGTGTGCGCGACGAAGAAGTCATCGCTGCCGCCAATGAGCATGGCATTGCGATGGTCTTTACCTCTGAGCGCCACTTCAAGCACTGAGCAGCTTTCGCCCCTAAACTTGCACCATGGCTCGAATTGCAGACCTCCTCGCCGCGGGCCGAACATATTCATTTGAGTTCTTTCCCCCTAAGACCGACGGCGCACAATTGTCGCTCGGTCGAGCAATCGGCGAACTTGAACCGCTTGCTCCGAGTTTTGTCAGCGTGACTTATGGTGCTGGCGGAAGTACTCGTCAACGTACCCATGCGGTGGTGTCATGGATGCGCAAAGAAACAACGTTGACCCCAATGGCGCACCTCACCTGCCAAGGACACGTGCGATCAGAGATTCGCGAAATCCTCGATGACTACGCCACCGATGGCGTTGAAAATATCTTGGCGCTTGGCGGCGACGTACCTACCGATGGCGAACCCGCACCAAGCGATTACACCTTTGCCAGTGATCTTCTTGAAGATGTTCTGGCTGACGGGCGTTTTTCCATTGGAATCGCGGCCCACCCCGAACTTCATCCACGTTCACCAGATCGCGCAACTGATCGCAAGTTTCTTGCCGCAAAATTGTCGCGAGCTGATTTTGCAATTACTCAATTCTTCTTTGATCTAGATGTCTACGTGCAGATGGTCAATGAACTTGCCGATCTTGGCGTCACCAAGCCGATTTTGCCAGGCATCATGCCAGTCACCAATAAGAGTCAAATTCGCCGCATGGCCGAATTATCGGGTGCCGCCTTTCCTGCGTGGCTTGCCGAACGGCTTGATCGCACCGATGACGCCGAAGAAATTCGTCGTATTGGTGTCGATGCAGCCACAGAATTGTGTCAAGGACTTCTCGATGCCGGTGCGCCTGGTTTGCACTTTTACACCATGAATCGCAGCACCGCGACGCGTGAAATTTACGCAAATCTTGGTTTATCGCCGACTCGCTAAGACGCGGCCCCCTGCTTGCGCCTAGCGTGTGGGCATGATCACTTACGACAAGATTTACATCAATGGTGCCTGGGTTCCTTCAGAAGGTAAGGGCGTCCTCGAAGTCACCAACTCGGCAACCGAAGAAATCATTGCCACCATTCCCGACGGAACAACTGGCGATGTCGACAAAGCAGTTGCCGCTGCAAAAGCCGCGTTCGAAGGCTGGAGCGCATTGCCAAGCGAAAAACGTGCCGAGTACTTGATGAAGATTCACGCTGGCCTCGAAGCTCGCACTCAAGAAATTGCCGAAGCAGTTGCTCGTGAAGTTGGTATGCCCGTTGGTATGGCGACCATGATTCAGGTCGGATTGCCCAAGGGCAACTTTGCCATCACCGCTGGCCTCTTGGGTACGTACAAGTTTGAAGAAGAGATCGGCAACTCAATCGTCGTACGCGAACCATTCGGCGTTGTTGGCTGTATCTCTCCCTGGAACTATCCGTTGCACCAGATTGCGCTCAAGGTTGCGCCAGCACTTGCTGCCGGTAACACCGTTGTGGTGAAGCCTTCTGAAGTTGCTCCGATCAACGCGTTTATCTTGGCTGAAATCGTTCACGATGCCGGCTTGCCCGCAGGTGTATTCAACTTGGTGACTGGTGTTGGCCCAGTTGTCGGTGAAGCAATTGCTGCTCATCCCGATGTCGACATGGTGAGCTTCACCGGTTCAACTCGCGCCGGAAAGCGCGTTGCCGAAGTTGCTTCGCAGAACGTGAAGAAGGTGTCGCTCGAACTTGGTGGCAAGAGCCCCAACGTGATCCTCGATGACCTCGACGATGAAGGTTTCACCAAGGCCGTTGCCGCTGGTGTTGGCAAGTGCTTCTTGAACTCTGGCCAAACCTGTACTGCCTTGACTCGTATGTTGGTCCCTCGTGCGCGCTTGGCGCAGGCCGAGCAGATTGCTGCTGCTGCCGCTGCAAAGTTCACGGTCGGCGATCCGTTCGATCCCGCGTCACGTCTCGGACCGTTGGTGTCGGCTGTTCAGCGTGATCGTGTGCGTGGATTCATTCAGACCGGTATTGACGAGGGCGCAACTTTGGTGACCGGTGGAACGGCCAGCCCCGAAGGCTTAACTGCTGGATTCTTCGTGCAGCCGACGATTTTCTCGAATGTCACGCCCGACATGACCATTGCCCGCGAAGAAATTTTCGGACCAGTGTTGTCAATCATTCCGTACGACACCGAAGAAGAGGCGATTCGTATCGCCAACGACACGATCTACGGATTGGCCGCTGGCGTCTGGAGCGCAACTCCCGAGCGCGCCAAGCAGGTGGCTCGTCGCCTCAAGGCTGGTCAGGTTGAAGTCAATGGTGGCTCATTTAACCCTGCCGCCCCCTTCGGTGGGTACAAGCAGAGCGGACTCGGACGTGAAGCCGGAAAATTCGGTTTAGAAGAGTTCTGCGAAGTGAAGTCAATGCAACTCTGATTCACGGCAGACTTGGGGACTGATGGCCCCGACTACTGAGACCTCTCGATCACAACAGATCAGTCGAGTGCCGTATTT
>JBIKYT010000004.1:0-76650 GCA_044355095.1 Ilumatobacteraceae bacterium | reverse complement strand
GACTTGGACAAACCGAGCAATCGCTATACGAGTCGGCAAGACCTAAGTCATTGGGGTTGGTGGTGTAGCCATCAAGGTTTAAGAAATATGGGCCGGCGTCAGCACTGGCGAAAAACTCACCAACGATAATGTTGCTACCGAAAGTCAAACGTGAGGTGCCACTTTCCCAACCACCGATTAATCCAAACGAAGTTTGCAGTCCAGTGTTGAGATCAAGGGCAAAGAGTTCTTCTTGCGAATCTTCAATTCCAAGGCCGCTATTCATTGAATACAAAACAAATGTTGAACCTGCTTCTGTATACACATCGTGCAGTTGGAGCCATTCGGTCGCGGGATCCGCGACACTTTGTACAACGGTGGTTGCTGCTCCTACTCGGTAAATGTTCGTATCGGTCTGTTGTCCATAACCAACTGCAGAATGTTGTGCAATGTACGATCCGTCGGCTAATCGAAATGCCGTCTCCCATGATTGGCTATCAATTCGGGTTGCTGTTCCGTTGACAATGTGGCTGATCCCAAGTGTGCTCGCAATCGTGATCGGTTGATTAACGGATGGAGCAACAGTTGTCGTTGTGGACGATGTTGTTGTGGTGTTTTCGATAGTCGTTGGCACCAAGGTCGTGAGAGTTTCTGTTGGTTGAGTTGTTGATGGCACCAGCGATGTCGACGATGAGGTTGTTGTCGTAGCGACCGCGGTATCGGAATCGTCACCTCCTACAGCAAGAGTCAAAACCAAACCGACGATGAGCATCGCTACGAAAGCACCGGCCCCAATCATGATCAATTGACGAGTGGGCGGCGTCGATGATGAGGGAGTCTCCGGAAGAGCGGTGGTCTGGGCCCACAGTTCGTCTGGGTCGATGCCGTCGTTGCTCATACGCTTGACCGTAGCCTTTCAAGTAATGACTCGTAAGCGCACTGACAAAATTTTGGTCGTCAAGATTGACTCTGAGTCGTCTCGTCGCGTGCCAGACGACTTGGTCGTTGAAGAGCCGATGTCGATTCGCCTTGATGGTCATTTAGTCGCAACCACGATGCGTACCCCTGGGCACGATTACGAATTAGCGGCTGGGTTTTGTTTTAACGAGGGCTTATTGGCCGGTGCCCCCGTGCAAGGAGTGCGATATTGCGCTGATGGATCAGCAGTCGAGAGCAAGTTCAACGTGGTCACCGTTGAGACGGGAAATCGAGCACCGGTGCCGACCCCACGTTTAGGCACGACGACTTCAAGTTGCGGGGTGTGCGGCAGTGAGTCAATTGATGTGTTGGTTGATCGTCTGTCGCCATTGCCGACTGAACGATTGGCTGCAATTTCGAATGACCTTGTTATGACGATCGCTGGGCTGGTCCGGCCCGGACAGACCCTCTTTGATCAAACGGGTGCGGTACACGCCGCCGCTGCTTTTGATGCAGATGGCAACGTGCTCGTCGTCCGAGAAGATGTCGGCCGCCACAATGCAGTCGACAAGGTGGTGGGGCGACTGTTGTTGGACCACTCATTACCTGCGAACGGCTTCGGACTTTTTGTCTCAAGTCGTGCCAGCTTTGAAATGGTGCAGAAGGCTTGGGCGGCTGGATTCGGCACACTGATAGCAGTCAGCGCACCGACGTCTTTGGCGGTTCAAACAGCAAAAGTTGCTGGTATGAACCTTTTTGGCTTTGTGAGAGACGGCTCGGCAGTGCGCTATAACCCATGATGTAATCCCTGGGTATACAATTGTCGTCAAGACGGAAAATTGTTTTGTCAAAGGCGGAATCATGAAATTATTGTCAGGTTCAATCGTTCGGACATTTATCGGTGTGCTCCTACTGTCAATGACATTGGTGGTTCCACAAATTTCTCATGTTGGCGTCGCACACGCTCTTGGCATTGGCTGGACTCAAGGTGGACCTTCTTCAACTCGACTGGTCGGAGTTGATTCGTCAAATGATGGGATGATCGCATACGCAACCGAAAATCCGACACCTAGGTTGGGGACCGCACGGAAAATTTGGAAAACAGTCGATGCAGGTTTGACCTGGACTGAGTTGGCAAACGCGCCAAGTATGTACTGGGGAGCCGTCGCAACGAGTGGTGATGGACAAATAGTTGTTGCGTTGGGATTACCGTCGTTGGGTGCCGACCAAATAATTTATCGGTCTCTTGATGCTGGTGCTACATGGAATCCTGTCTACACATCTGCCGAGCAATTGAACGATATTGCTATCTCTGATTTTGGAATCGTCGTCATTGTTGCAACGGCCATCGGAATACTGAAATCAACTGACGGCGGCGCAAATTTTCTGGCCTTACAAAATGTCAGTAGTACGACGACGATCGACATAAGTTCGGACGGACTCAAAATGGTCGCTGCAAATTATGGAACGGCCATTAGAAAATCAACGAACGGTGGCGATACATGGATTGATCTACAAGGTTCCGGGACGAATTGGAATCAGATTGCAATATCAGATGATGGAATGACCATCATGGGAGTTGCAAAGGGAAATGCTGCTGGCGTGATGTCATCGCGAGATGGTGGCGTGACATTTACTAGCGCGAATATCGGGTCAACATTCGCCGACCAGGCCACATTTGCGGGAATGTCCGATGATGGATTGGTCCTGATTGCAAGCTCGTATGGTTCTGTCCCTCAAATGTCAACTGATGGTGGATTGACGTGGAGTGCTTCTGGTTTACCCGCCGTGGGTTGGACGGGTTTTGCATTGAGTGATTCAGGCGTGCCGACTCGAGGAATCATAGCTATTACCGAAAATGCGCAGGTCTACACGTATGGTCCGATCCCAAGTCCTTTGATTTCTTTGGTGTCGCCAGATGACGGAACGACAACGGGTGGACATGAGGTGATGATCTTCGGATCACATTTCATCAACGTGACCGGCGTGTCGTTTGGGTCAGTACCGGCCTCGTTATATGAGGTGGTAAGTCAATCGATGATTACGGCAGTTGCGCCTGCTCAAGCTGACGGCGAAGTCAACATCACGGTGACAACAGAAAGCGGTACGAGTCAGTCAGAGGCTCTGTACACATATCGAACGCCAGTCCAACCTACCTTGGTTTCGCTAACGCCTTCAGTTGGCTCTTCTGAAGGTGGATCATGGGTGATTTTAGAAGGTACAGAAATTCGCGACGTTGTTTCAGTCACCTTTGGTGGGGTTGCATCAACTCAGATGAGCATAATTTCTCCCACACAATTAGTGGTGATCGTTCCTGCTGGATTAGTGGGTGTAGTGGACATCGTTCTAACGACTGAAGGTGGCACCGCGACATTGAGCAAAGCGTTCAGTTATGTTGCGCCGATTAGTCCTCTCGATATGGCCTGGACGGGCCTAAGTTCAAACGCAAATGATGGTGATGTCAACGGGAGTATTAACAGTGTTGCGCAAGGCCCAAATGGCGAGATCTACATTTTGGGCAGTTTTGAAGATGCGAGCGGTGAAGCAAATGCTGACTATGTCGCGCGTTGGAATGGTTCACGTTGGGTAGGTCTTGGCCAAAGTACCTCAGGGGACGGAGTGTTTTCATGTACAGACGATTGCCTCTTTTCCGACATCGCTATTTCGCCAACTGGTGATGTCTTTATCTCGGGGAGTTTTGACGTTGCGGGATTTGTTGATCAACAGTCTCTGATGAAATGGGATGGGTCATCTTGGACTTCTGTTATTTCAGATGCCGATGCTGTCATCTACAAAATGTTGTTCACCGCTGAAGGGGACCTGTATGTGAGTGGTGAATTCCAAAACTTGGCGGACATCGCCGAAGCAGACAATGTTGCAAAATGGAACGGGTCGTCTTGGAGCGCGCTCGGCTCTGATGGTTCTGGCAACGGTGCGTTTGATTGGGCCTACGCGATGGCATTTGGCAGTGACAATTCTTTATATGTCAGTGGCTCTTTCTCTGATGCCGGCGGCACGTCTTCTGCTAGTTACTTGGCGCGATGGGACGGGACAACATGGTCGGCAGTGGGAACAGAGTCAATAGATGGCCAGGAGTTTGCGTCGTTCGCCTATTCATTAGTCGTTGATAGTTCAACGGGAAGGGATGTGTTGTATGCCGGTGGCTGCATGGAGTGGGGAGATCAAAGTTTCAGTGTCGCAAGATATGACGGAACGACATGGGCAGAATTAAGCGGCGACGACTCACTCTATGGCTGTGTTTACGACATGGAAATAGCACCGACTGGAGCACTAGTTGTCGCGGGCGAATTTACTTCAAAGATTTATCCAAACATGACTGGATTAGCTACATGGACCAATAATCAGTGGTATGCCCTCGGCAAAAATCAGGGCCAATATTTCAGGTCTTTAGAAATCACTTCTGACTCACGAGTCATCGTTGGTGGAGATTTTCAGAATCTTGGAGATTCTGCATCGGCCGATCAAATAGCAGTTTCTCAACCGATTGCGTTGCTGCGAAATATTGGAACAACTGCCAACGTGGCTCCTAATGTAGGTAACGAACTTGGTGGCACGACAGTGACTTTGACGGGAACACATTTCTCACAAGCCACCCAAGTGAAATTTGGAACCAAGGTCGCCACAAATCTCACAGTGATCTCGGCCGACTCAATTTCGGTGACAACTCCAGCGAATGCGCCTGGTGTTGTTGACGTGAGCATCATCTCGCCTTCTGGTACTCGTGTTTTTCCTGGTGTATTCACGTACTTTGAACCAGTCTCGAGCGTTGTTGATACTGAAGAGGAAGTGTTGTTGCTTCCTGAAGGGTCGATAACACCAAAGATTCAATTTGTAGCCGGAGATTCACAGACAATTTCTGTTCCCGGATTTGTGCCTGGTGAGCGAGTGCAAATGATTCTTGCTTCAACCCCACAATTATTGGCGGGTACTACTGCTGATGCATCTGGGGTTGCGACGTTTACTTTTGTATTTCCGCGCGATATTGAAGGTTTTCACACCTTGGCAGTATTTGCTCCGGTCAGTGCTCGTGGAATGCGTCAAGCAATATTCATTCACCCAGTCGGCACAGTGATTGGCCTGGGCGCATTGCCTAAGACCGGTTCGGAAATTCAATTGTGGTTGCCATTTGTCATAGCAATCTTGGGCTTCTTGCTCATCACAATCTCAGGGAATCGCCGGCGCAAGATAGCGTAAGGGTCATGAGCGAAGATGCCCCAGTCGTAGGTCCCGCTGAAGACGGAACGATCAGTCCAAGTGTTGGTCTTTCAGTCATCCATCTTTTTGCCAAGCCAACTTTGGTGTACGAGGCGGACGAATTCATCGCGGCAGTAAAAGATGCGGAAGCTCAAGGTGTGCAAGTTGTGTGTATCTCGATGCTTGGTCACAAGGCTGACGTGGCAATCATGGCGCTCACCAAAGATTGGCGTTTATTGCGCAAGTTCCAGACGGCTCTTCAGCACGCTGGTCTTGACATCATCGATAGCTATGTATCAATGACCGAAGTCAGTGAATACGCCGTTGGTATGCCCGAGGCAATGTTGACTCCACGGCTGTACCCGCAACTTCCACCCGAAGGCAAGTTGGCGTGGTGCTTCTACCCGATGAGCAAGAGCCGTGTGAAAGACGCGAACTGGTTCACTTTGCCGTATGACCGCCGCAAAGAACTGATGCACGAACATGGCACGAGTGGACGCAAGTTCGCGGGTCGAGTGATTCAGGTCGTCACTGGTTCGACCGGAGTTGACGATTTCGAATGGGGCGTCACGTTGTTTGCGAATCGTCCAGATGATTTGAAAGAAGTTGTCTACACGATGCGATTCGATGAAGCATCTGCGGTCTATGCCGAGTTCGGAACGTTCTATGTCGGAACCGTGACTGACGTCAGCGAGCTTGCAAGCCTGATTTAAGGCGAGGCAATAACGCTGATGCGTTCATTGATTTGGCTGCGACCTTGGTCGTCAAAGCCAAAGGTGATGAACTCGGCACGCGATGGATCGCCATTGGGATCAAGATCAAGTAATCCGGTAATACCGTTGTAGTCAATATTGAGCGACTGTTGCAGTAGAGCCAAACAATCTTCAAAGATATTGCAGCCTGATCCACCGCGGCTCACTTCGGGTACCTGGGCCATGAATTTTTCGGCAAAATCTGACTTGCTGGAAATAGCCGCGAGTGCCAGCAAGTTGATGCAGTCGGTGATCGCTGTCGAAAAGGCAGGAAGAGAAATGCTGGTAGTTGAATCGGCGCCGGCAAATGCATCAACTGCAACACCGACAAGTTCACGTCGAATATCTGAATCAAGATTGGCGTTGCTATTGAGGTCAACCTGCGCAAGAGCATCATTCACGATGATCTTGTTGAGTGATTGAGTGTCGAGCAGACTATTCAACAGTCGGCCACCGCTCTCGCTATCTCCGAGGAGTGTGATGACCCGGTTGGGATCGGCGGTGAGTTGCTCGGCAATTGGAGCGAAGTCGGCAGTGGTGGTGTCGTAGGCGACTTCAGTGATGATGCTGATTCCCTGCACCGACAGTGATCGTCTGACTTCGGCCACGAACGAACGCCCAAAGGGATCGTCAGGGTAAGCGATGCTGGTCTCAACTACTCCGGTCTGTTCAATCACTTGGGCGATTGCCTCGCTGGCCAAAATGTCCGATGGTGTGGTGCGAACGAATAGGCCATTATCTGGAAACGAAGCGAGTGCCACTGCAGTTGCCGTTGGCGAGCATGAACCGACCTTATTTTCAACCAACCGCGGAAGAACTGACAGGGCAATTGGTGAAGACATCAGACCTACCAGCGCGTCGATTTGAAATTCACTGATGAAGTCATCAACCGCGGCAAGCGCTGTTGCCGACTCGTTACCTTCATCACGAATCACGAGTTCAACATCACGTCCGAGAATTCCACCATTGGCGTTCACGACGTTGATTGCATCAGTCGCGACTTGAATGAGTGGCTCACCTAATTCGGCTCCGGGGCCAGATTGCGGAAGTAACAATCCAAGCCGAAAAACTCCATCTGAAATTTGCGGGGCAACGGTGGTGGAAGCCTGTGGAGTGCTATCGGGCGTTGCATCTGAGTCGGACTGTGAGCATGAGCTGATGCTTCCCAAAATTCCTAATGTCAGCACGATCGCGACAATGGGCCGACGGCGTGCATTCATGAACCTCACTCTACGAGAAGCAGAAGTAACAGTTCAGGCTGTTGGTGCATTCATAGGCGGGGGAGGTGGGAGCGTTCGGTCGGACTCAAGTTGTTGTTGCTCGGCAATGAGTTCAGCCTCGTAGCGATCCAGGGAGTCAAGCGCCATTGCCGAAGCCAATTCGATACGAAATTGGACTTCGGTCGCGGGGCCTTCGCCGTATCCGATTCCGGCTGGCTGGCTGCCAGTGGTCATCGCGAAAATTGTGATGCCACCAGGCAGGTGTGAACAGCTCATCATTTTGTCGAAGCGCCATTCATGCGTACGTTTGGATCCGGCAAACATCACTCGCTGATTAGTGACGAGAGCATTGCCTCGATCGGTGGCATCAATTGATTCTTCGCCTTTAGTGATCTTGCCACCTGTTTTACCGGCATTGAGTCGAACTCGACCAAAGATTGGGAACGAGACCCCGCCGTAACCACCACTGTATTTAGTTGGTTCGCGAACATTTTCGATATAGGCCGAGTTCGCGAGATAGGCAACGGGGAATTCATCTTTCTTCAGCATGAATCCATAGTCATCGTGGTCGGTGAACTGTTCGGCTGTTTTACCATTGCGGCAATCACGGACAACCTCGAGCATTGCTTTCAGGGCGTCGACGTCTTTTTGCCACTGCTGCATCTGTGTCTGCAGTTGGAGCGTTTGCATCGCGGCAGCCTGAGCAGCCTTCCGTTGTTTACGTGCTTTAAAGAATCCCATGGGCTCACCATATAGAAGGGCTGTGGCATTACGGGGAAGATTGCTCAATTGTCAGGGACAAATATCCCAATCCAGCGGAACCTTGAGTATTGGCTTGACATGACTTAGACGTTCTTGAGTAGTCGTGGGCAGAGGTTGTACCGACAACGGCGGCGCCAGTTTGAAGCCAGATGAGCGATCCGACTAAAAGCCTGATTACATAACGCAGGTGGATCAGTATTCAACCCGACTTCTCGAGACCTCTGACCGAGTCGTACCACAGTGGGTTGAACGCCTGATTCAAAAACATTGCGATGAACTCATGATCTCTGAGCTTAAGGACGGAGATCATGTCTCTTCGGTGGTGGCGCGGGTCGGCAATGAAGTGCATACCAAGCTGCGCGATTTGTTGTTATTAGATGTCTTTGAGCAACGCACTAATCCTCTGGCAATTTTTCGTCAAGCAACCCGACCGATTAGCGAACTATTGAAAACAGCTGGTTGCGCGCCAGTCGTACGGGATGAATTTGATGAGCGCTCATTCCCTGATGACATCTTTGGACTCAGCCCGGCCACGTGGGTTGATATTGACGAGACGATGGTCGAGCCAGGTATCGAGTGGGGCGCATGGAAAGCAGCCACCATCATGATGCGGAAGAAGAAGCAGTAAGAACCGGCTCAGAAATAGTTGTTCCGACGATTTTTCGGTCAGACTGTACACATGGAAGGTCGCCAGGAAGTACTCGCCGACACCAAATTGCGTGGGGTGAAGTTGACCCATGCCTTATGTCAGGCGACTGACGATTGGTTGAGAACTATATGGGCCGATGCATGCGAGTCCGTCAAAGTTTCGAAGCGAGTCGCACTTGTCGCTGTCGGTGGATATGGGCGAGGAGAACTGGCTCCGTTCAGCGACCTTGATCTGATGCTCGTACATGATGGGGCCAAAAATATTGATGACCTCGCGTCAAAGATCTGGTATCCAATTTGGGACTCTGGAACAAAACTTGGTCACTCGGTTTGCACTGTGAAACAAGCCGTTGAGCTTGCAAAGTCTGAACTAGATGCGGCAACTGCATTGTTGAGTGTTCGCGTGTTGGCAGGTGACGAATCACTTGCACAAGAGTTGAGTGCTGAGGGAATCAAAACTTGGAAAGCAAGTGCTTCCCTGCGACTGCCACAACTGATGCAACGAGTTCGTGATCGGCAACATGAAAATGGTGAAGTTGCTTTCTTACTCGAACCGAATCTCAAAGAGGGATACGGTGGCCTGCGCGACATTCATGCTTTGCTGTGGGCCGAAGCAGCGGGAGTTGAAATAACGCGTTCTGATCGTGATGCATTGAACGCTGGTCGCGATGTCTTGATGGCTGTTCGGGTAGCGCTGCATCGCCATGTGGGGCGAGCCGTAGAAGTGATGCATCTCGAAGATCAGGATTCGGTGGCAACTTTGTGCGGATATCGCAATGCTGATGCCTTAGTTGCCGCACTTTCAAATGCCGGACGGTCAGTTGCCTGGGTGGGTGATGAAGTGTGGGCACGGGTTGCTGCAGCAAGAACCAAACCCGTCAAAGATCAACATCTTGCGCCTGGAGTGATCTTGCATCAAGGCGAAGTCCATTTAGATGAAACTGTTGATCCTTCAACCGATCCCACGCTGTTGCTCCGTGTCGCGGCCTCGGCCGCGCGGCATAAAGCCCGTATTGATCGCCCAACGCTTGATCGTCTTGCTCAATCATGCCCGCCGATGCCCTCACCGTGGCCAGTTGGTGCGATTGATGATTTTGTTGGATTGTTGTTGACGGCACACGATGCGATTCCGGTTCTTGAAGCACTTGATCAACGTGGCCTATGGGTCAAAGTGTTACCCGAGTGGGCTCCGAATCGCAGCCGACCTCAGCGCAATGCGTATCACCGATTTACGGTTGACCGACACTTGTGGGAGGCAACTGCGAACGCGGCAACATGGGCTGATCGAGTTGCGCGCCCTGACCTACTTGTTTTGGGAGCACTCTTTCACGACATCGGCAAGGGTTATCCCGGCGATCACACCGAAGTTGGTGTCACGATGGTTGAGCGCATCGGACCACGACTTGGTCTGAACGCAGAAGACACTCAAGTGATCTGCAACATGGTGAAGAATCATTTATTGCTACCCGATGTAGCGACGCGCCGCGATTTGGCAGATAGCGCGACGATCATGATGGTTGCCGACGAAGTAAAAACTCCCTTGGTTCTTGATCTTTTGCACGGTCTCACCGAAGCCGACAGTTTGGCGACAGGGACTGCAGCATGGGGAACATGGAAGGCCGAGTTGGTGAATGATCTGGTGCGACGGGTTCACCTCGTACTGGGTGGTGCCGAAATTGAAGAAGCACAGTGGCGGCTATTTCCAGATGCTGAAGTACTTGAAATGATGGCGGGTGGAGTGGTGACCTTTGGTGTCGCCGATGATTCGGTGACAGTGGTGAGCCCGGACCGTCCCGGAACATTTAGTCGCGTGGCCGGAGTATTGGCCCTGCACGGTTTAGGGGTATTGGGCGCACAAGCCCACTCCGATGAACAGGGAATGGCAGCATCGCAATTTAGAGTGATTGTTCCGAGTCATGGCCCTATTGAGTGGGCGCCGATTGTTCAAAATCTGACGCGGGCACTTCAAGGTGAATTGGCGATTGAGGCTCGACTATCCGAACGAGCAAAAACCTATCGTCGCAAGCGTCGTTCGGCCGGAGAGTTAGCCCCGCCACGAGTGACATTCTTTGATGAAGCATCATCGAATGCAACGGTGATTGAAGTGCGTGCGCCCGATCAACACGGAATTTTGCACCGAGTGACCAAGGCAATGGCCGAAGTCGGTTTAGACATTCGTCATGCAACGGTGCAAACAATTGGCGACGAAGTCGTTGACTCGTTCTATGTGCGAACTGCTCGAGGCGAAAAATTGACCGACAAATTCCATCGTCAAGAAGTTGAACGGGCGATTCTGTTCTCGTTGGCTTCGTAAGAGGTATCTTCTAGTTATGAGCGATGCAACGTCAGCAGATTTCACTCGCGACTTAGTACGTTGGAGCGAAACTCTCGCCGGAATCGCCCGCACCGGAATGGGCTTTACGCAAAACTTGTATGAGCGCGAACGCTACGAAGAGGTCCTTCATGTCGCGGCTGATATTAAGGCTGCAGCAGATGAAGCATTAGAAGTACGCCGCGAACAAGATCACTTCGTTCAAGAGTGGATGGAATCAATCGGCGAGGGGATCCCAGGGTACGTCACTCCAAAAGTTGCAATTGGTGCAATTGTCGGAAACGACGACGGTGAAATTCTTCTGATGCAACGTGCTGACTCTGGAATCTGGTTGTATCCAACTGGTTGGGCTGATGTGGGTTATTCGGCCAGTGAAGTGGCGGTCAAAGAAGTGCTGGAAGAAACAGGCATCGAATGTGAGCCAATGCAATTGCTCGGCGTTGTTGATGGTCAGCGAATGGGTTTCAGTCGCTTCGGAATGTATATGTTGCTCTTTCATTGCCGTGCAACTGGTGGAACTTTGCAAGGTCATCCGCTTGAAACGAGCGGACTCGGCTGGTTCGCGGCAGATGCATTGCCGAGCGCTACCGCCGGAATTGAATGGTGGGGACAGATGGCATTCAATGCGATCAACGGTGAACGATCAATCGCAACATTTGATTCGCCACGTCCAACAGTATGGCGCCAGGGAGACTCAGCGGACTGAATCAGTCGTCGTGTTGACTACGTAAGAACTGTTCGACTTCTTCCATGAGGGCGTCGCTGTCAACTGGCTCATCGGGAAGCGGACCACTCAGTGGCGGAGCGTCATCCATTCCTTCAAAACGAAGTTGATCAGGTGAGACACCGTACGACGGCATGTCATCTTCGTCGTCGTAATCTTCGTCGTAGTCATCATCGTCATCATCACTGCGGTTTTCGAGGCGATCGAGATAACGGGCCATTGATGGATCAGTGCTGATGAGATCGTCAATTTGCTCTTCGTAGAGTTCGGCCTGTGCATCAAGCATCATTGTGGGCGCATCGCAGCCAACAATTTCGGCAAGGCGTTCGATGAGCGCAGAGGCGGCTTTTGGTGAAGGAATTTGTGCGGCATAGGCCGGCACTGCGGCCCACAAAGAAGCAGTAGAAAAGCCGGCGGTGTGAGCAGCATCATTGAGTACGCCGACAATTCCGGTGGGGCCTTCGTAGCGACTGCGCTGTAAATCGTGAGCATCAATCATTGTTTGATCAGTAGCCGTTCCGAGCACTTGGGTTTCGTGGCGGTGTGGAACATCGGCCAAGAGCGCACCGAGAGAAATAAAAGTTGATGCGTTGTATTCGCGAGCGACGCCGACAATCTGTTCACTAAAGAGTTTCCAACGTAATGCCGGCTCGGGACCGAGGACAAGAATCAGATCAACATCACCACTGGTGACGCTCCAAAGACTGACGGTCGGCCACACAATGTGACGAGTTGAATCGGTGTTAAGTCGAACATGCGGGCGAATCGTTGCGAAGTCAGTGAATTCTTCGGGATTGATTTCGGCGAGAGGTGCCGCTCCCAAATTTTCAACGAGATGTTTGACGGCTGTGCTGGCAGCATCGGCGGCGTCGTTCCAGCCAGTAAAGGCGGCGATGACATGGGGTCGACGTAATTCAGGTCGACGGATCCAACGGACGTGTTCTAGATCAGCCATTGACCGTAACGATACCGCCCAAAATGGGGTCCGAAATCAGTTCACCCACACCACTTTGGCGCGTCTTTACGGTTGCATTTACAGAATCGGGCGGATAATGAACTGGCCAAATCCGCCGTCACCAGTGACCTCGTCAACGAGGTTGCTGTCGTACACCTCGTTCGGACCCTGCATGAGGTCGTACTCGGTGGCGCCAACTGGAGTTGTTACCAAAGTCCAGGCTTGGCGTTTGTAGGTCAAGTTCTGCGGATGAAGGCGGTGAGCCTCTTTCCACCACTGCACTGCGGCATCTGAATTGTTTTGGCGGTGAAAGTACTCACCAAGTTCGAAACATGCAGTTGCTCGCGCTTCATTGTCGGAGCGCGGCTGACTTCGGGCGATAACTTCGTCGGGAGTGAGGGCAAATTGTGATGAAGATCCATTGCGGACCCAATCCAAAATTGCTTCACGGTAGGCCTCGGCATCATCGGGAATAGCTTTAACTGCGTGCATCATTTTGCTCAGCTGTTCGGGAAGACCTTCGGGAATTTCCATGTCACGTAATGGACTACGTTCAATTGATGCGCCTTCGGCTGGCCGAACCAACACGCCGTCTTCGTCAATCCATGCGGCCATCGGGATATTGGTAAAGCCGAATAGCGAATTGGTGATATGCAGCGTGTCAACCAAACTTGGATGCGTTGGATTGACAAGGTCATTCCAAGGCTTCGCTAATGCAGGATCAATATCAAGTGCAACGGTAACGACAGTTGCTCCGAGGCTTTCGATTTCATTGTGAAGTGCTTGCCACCCGGGCAAGCTAGAGCGGCAGCCTCAATAACTAGACCAGGCAACCAGAACAACTTTCTTGCCACGCAATGACGACAACTTGAATGACTCGCCGTTGAAAGTCTTCAACTCGGGGTCGGCGGCAACTGCGGTACTGAGCGACTTGCCGGAGAGTGTTGCTGAACCAAGTGCCCAGACTCCGTGATCGGTGTCGTGGACAAGTGGCATACCTAATTTCTGTGCGGCGATTGCAATGTCAATCATGCCGTCGGGAGATAACGCACCTGGTGCTGGAACACATACTTCGCCGCGACACAGCCCTTCTGGCTTTGGTTGCCAGTCGGTTGCCCGTGCGAACTCATCGGCGGTAGCGCGGAGTTCAGTCAAGATCATGTCGTCAGTATGTCACTCACGCCGCACGAAAGCGTGGTTGGGGCCTCTCTCTAGCCGAGACTGCGAACTTTGAGGGCATGGGCCTTTTCGTGGAATTTCGCTCGGATCAGATCTTCATCAACCCCGAGCACACGCCCGTTTTCCATGATGAACTGGCCATTCACGATGGTGTGGCGCACATCGTCGGCGCGGGTTGAATAGACGAGCGCAGACATCGGGTCATAAACCGGCTGGGCATGAGCGGTATCAAGGTTGATCACGATGACATCGGCCTTGGCGCCAACTTCAAGTCGACCAGTATCTGGACGGTTCATGGCGAGGGCACCTTGATACGTCGACATTTCAAGGAGTTCGTTGATCTTTAAGAATTCAACATCGCCTGTGTTGGTCTTGTGAATGAGCCCAGCAAATTTCATTTCTTGGAACATGTCACTGGCGTTATGGCTTGCTGGTCCATCGGTTGCCAGACCCACTGTGATCCCGGCTTCGCGAACTTGGCGAAGGGGCATCGTGCCCGAACCTAACTTCGCGTTACAGACGGGGCAGTGACCAATCTTTGTGCCAGTTTCAGCCAACAACTTGATGTCTGTTGCATCGAGTTGCGAACAATGTCCGGCGGTGACATCTGGTCCGAGGAAACCAAGCGAGTGCAACCATTGCACTGGGCGCAGGCCGTAGTTGTCTAGGCAGTAGTTCACTTCTTGCATACCTTCGGACAAATGAGTGTGAATCGGCACTTGGTGTGCGTCAGCAACTTCGCGAACGAGTCGCCACATTTTTTCGCCACATGAATAGACCGCGTGCGGTGACAATGCGATGCGCAAAAGGTCATCGCGAGTCTTGTGATGTTGTGCGGCAAGATTGCCGAAATTGTTAATGGTCTTCCACGAGTAGTCGGTGATTGAGGCGTAGAGGCCGCGATCGGCAAATCCGTATCCGAGTGTTGCGCGCAGGGGGATCTCTTTGAGGGCTTCAATTTGAGGTTCAACTGCGTACGCATCGAAATGTTCGTTGAATGAAGTGATTCCCGATCGTGCCATTTCAACAAGGCCACACATGCTTGCCCAATAAAGCGTTTCTTCGTCAAAGTTTTGCTTGAGCTTCCACATGGTCTGGAGCCATTCAAAAAGCAGAACGTCTTCAAGAAGTCCGCGCAGCAATAAGTTCGACGCGATGTGAGTATGACTGTTGCAGAATCCCGGCATGACCGCACAGTTGCGAGCGTCAATCACTTTCTTGGCGCTAGAAACATCAATGTCTTGTGCTGTTCCCACTGCGCTTATCGAGTTGCCCGTAATGGCAATGACGCCATTATTGATAACGGGTTGACCCGCCATTGGTAATACTGCGCCGTTAATGATTGCAATATCGATCATTGCAACATTCTTACCGCTTGCAAGTCTTAGCGACGGCTTGCGGCCTCGGCAAGTTCATGAGGTCCCGAACCGGGGTAACCCTTAAAGTTTCGAACGAACTGTGACCACGGTTCGAGCATGGCGATGAGCAGGTCGAAGTTTTCGCCGATTGCGCTGATGACCTGACGCATTTGCTCATCGGTATTGATTTCAACTTGTTCGCGTAGTTGTCGTCCTTTGTCGGTGAAAGCGCCCTCAGCGATGAGGCCACGCGATTCAAGACGATCAATAGCGGCGGTGTAGTCATCTTCGCTCCAGGCTCGGGTACGGCTGTACGACTTGAGGGGGAGACCCCAAAAGAGTTCGGTCATCAAACCAATTTCGGTTGCATCAAGACCAGCAGAAATCCAAGCGGCTGTATGTGAGTCGCCGCGGTATTCACGCAACATGTCGCCAAAGTGCCACACCGCACCAAGATCGGTTTCGGGAATTGATTGGTGCAGGGCGCCAGCGAATAGTGGACGTCCTTCGGGACGAAGTACTGCAACTGCACGTTCGAGTATTTGACGAGCCTTATTGACCCCACCGGGTTTCGCGCCAAGGATTCGTTCAAGTTGACCAATTGCGCCGTTGCGCCGCGCTGCACAAATTGTTGTCGCGTCGGTGATCTGCCAACCAGCAGTGACTGCTGGGACGACGACGAGTGGATTGAAAACTGCGAATGCTGCCGCAACCACTTCGCCGGATACTTGGCCCATCAATGAACCGCGACTCGTGAAGTAGGCGACTCCTTCGGGAAGTGCAACTCCATTCATGTCGCCAGGACTTGGTTGGAATCCGAGAGCCACATAGTTGGCGTGACATTCAGGTGAAAAGTAGACCTGCCCAATAATTGGTTCAAGTGCGCCACCTAGTGAGCGGGCTTTTGTGGAGAGTTCGCGTGAATCCATGGGCTAACCGTAGAACGAGATCAACCTAGACTCATTACCGTGAGCGTTCAGATCGAAATATGTGAAGTAGTCAATGATGATGTCGTGCAGGCATTTGAGATGTTGATCCCACAATTGTCAAAGTCAAACCAACCTCCAAGCCGCACAGAATTAGAAGTACTTGTCAATTCCGAAGCATCAACGTTGTTCTTGGCAAAACTTGATGGACGCATTGTCGGCTCATTAACTCTCGCGATGTTCCGCATCCCCACTGGCGTGCGCGCATGGATTGAAGATGTCGTTGTTGATGATTCGGCGCGTGGGCACGGGGCTGGAGAATCCCTCAATCAAGCCGCACTTGATTTTGCAAAAGCCAACGGCGCCATCACAGTTGATCTGACGTCGCGCCCATCACGCGAGGCCGCGAATCGCTTGTACCAGCGCATGGGTTTCAAACTCCGTGAATCAAATTTGTATCGGTACGAATTGAAGGGCTGACGAAATGGCGAAGATTAATGCCGGGCGTTTTGCCGCAGACACTGGCGCTGACGGGAAAGTCCTGTTTCTTATTGGAATGCGGTTCAACCAACTCTGGAAAGTTTGGAAGTGGATTCCGGTCTTAACTGCGATGCCGCGCATGTTGATCGAACTGCAAAAGAATCCTTCGCTTGGTTTGGTCGGCAAACCGCGAACATACCTTTCGGGTCGCACGATCTTGGTCTGGCAGTACTGGGAATCTTTTGAAAAACTAACGGCCTATTCAAAGGCCACAAATAATTCTCACCTTCCAGCGTGGCGTGCCTTCAACAAGAACATTCGTGACAATGGTTCAGTGGGCATTTACCACGAAACGATTTTGCTTTCGGACTCGACTGTTGAAACGGTCTACGGAAATATGCCGATATTCGGTTTAGCGGCTGTGACTGGGGCCGTGCCAGCAGGAAAACGCGGACAGACCGCGAAGGCTCGTTTGACTGGAAATTTGGACGATCAACCGACTGTGGAACCCTATTGAGGCATGACGAACAAACGGTAAGTTCACGTCATGGCTGTTCTGAAAATTCGTCACTGGATCGCATGTAGTCCTCAAGATGTGTGGGATGCCTACACGACTCCTGAAAAGTTTTGTCAGTTTTTTGCCCCCGAGGGTCTGTCAATTCCATTGGAGTCTGTCGTTCTTGAAATTCGCGTCGGCGGGCAGTTCGAGTGTGACATGGTCTTTGATGAGACTGGAGTAGTTAATGAAAACAAAGGGATTTTGACCGCGGTCGAAGAACCCCATTTATTGGTGGGCGAAGAACCGAGCATCGGCTTCAAATCCACTCAGCAGTTCTTACCCGATTTGGGCGGCACGTTGATCTCCATCGATCAAGAGGGTCTCCCAGCCGAACTGGCCACGAACCCCGAAGTCCATGAGGCTTTCCGATCGAGTTATCGCAAACTCGGTCGACTTTTGGGGGTTGAAACCGAGAATCGACCCTGTGAATAAGGTCAGTGCAGGACCTAATTCTCTGATGTGAGTTGGTAATTTCTCTCTACTCTTGCAAGGATAGATACGCACTCGATTGAGATGGGGAATGCCAGTTATGGGGAATAACAACGACAAGAAACTTTCGTTGGAAGAGGCTCGCGAGAAGTATCGCATTGAACGCGAAAAGCGTCTTCGCGCCGATGGCATCCGTCAGTACAAAGAACTCAAGGGTGACTACGAAGAGTTTGATCGTGACCCATACGTCGAGCCCGGCTTTACCCGTGATGCGGTCATCGAAGACGTTGATGTCGTCATCGTTGGTGGTGGCTTCGGAGGAATGATTGAAGCGGCCAATTTGACGAAGGCTGGAATTACCAATTTCCGAATCATTGAAAAAGCCGGCGACTTTGGCGGCACGTGGTATTGGAATCGTTATCCCAATGCTGCTTGCGACGTTGAGTCATATGTGTATTTGCCGCTGCTTGAAGATACGGGTTATATGCCCACCGAAAAGTATGCGAAGGCTCCTGAGATTTTCGCTTACTGCCAATTGCTCGGTCGCACTTTTGACTTGTATCGCGGCGCACTCTTCCAGACTGAAGTTGAGGACATGCGCTGGGATGAATCAAGGAAGCGCTGGAATGTCATGACCTCGCGCAGTGACGTTCTCTCGGCAAAGTTCATCGTGATTGCCGGTGGAGTTCTTCATAAGGCCAAGTTGCCTGGCATCCCGGGTATTGAAACCTACGCAGGTCGTGCCTTCCACACCAGTCGCTGGGATTACAGCTACACCGGTGGAAGTTCGCAGACATTGATGGAGAAACTTGCTGATAAGCGAGTGGGGATTATCGGTACTGGTGCAACGGCAGTTCAGGTTGTACCAAAACTGGCTGAAGCCGCGAAAGAACTTTTCGTCTTCCAGCGCACTGCCGCATGTGTTGGTGTTCGCAACAACAAACCGACCGATCCAGAATGGTTCAAGTCGCTGAAGCCAGGTTGGCAAGCCGAACGTACTCGCAACTTCACTCAAGCAGTGACGGGTGCGCAGCCCGCTGTCGACATGATCGACGATGAGTGGACCAAGATGAACTGGGTTGATACTCGTAAGTTGCCCGAGAACGACGAAGAGGCTCTTGAACTTGAGCGAATTGACTTCGAAAACATGGAGCGGGTTCGTCAGCGCATCGCCGATGTGATCAAAGATCCAGCAACGGCCGAACTGATGATGCCGTGGTACTCGCAAAGTTGCAAGCGTCCTTGTTTCCATGACGAGTATTTACCAGCGTTTAATCGCCCAAATGTTCATCTCGTTGATACCGATGGAAAAGGCGTCAACGAAATCAATGAGAGCGGCGTCATCGTTAATGGTGTTGAGTATCCCGTTGACTTGTTGATCTTTGCGTCAGGGTTTGAAGTGACGACGGGTTATACGCATCGCCTGGGCTTTGATCCAAAAGGGCGCGATGGTGTTTCGTTAAGTGAGGCTTGGGCAGAAGGCCCGGCCACTTTGCACGGCGTGCTGTCAAATGGTTTCCCAAACATGTTCATGATCTCTACGGTGCAAGGCGCACAAGCAACAAACTTTGTCCACTCAATTACCGAGGCAGCACAGCATGTCGCGTTCTTGATTGAGCAATGCGTGAAGGGTGATATCGCAACGATCGAACCCGAAACTGCGGCACAAGAGAATTGGTTTGAAACTTTGTTTGCGCAACTATGGGGAATCGCCCGTTACAACGCGACGTGCACACCTGGCTATCTCAACAGTGAGGGTGGCGGAGACATGCGTTCAGCCCGAGCGATTGCCTGGATGACCAGTGTCTTGGGATTTGCCGAATACGTTGAAAACTGGCGTCAGCAGGGCGACCTTGCCGGCTTAACGCTCACCCCGAGAGTTTGACGCGTTGATAAATTGTGGCTACAATGGTTCTGTGAATGTAGCCACAATTGAAGTAGGGATCAGGGAACTCAAGAACAACCTCAGTCGATTCTTGGATTTGGCTAAACAAGGCGACTTGATCGTGGTGACAGATCATGGGCGTCCAGTGGCGCACCTCATTTCGGTTGACAAGGGTGATGACAAAATGAGTGAGTTAGTCGCAGCTGGGATCATCCAGGCTCCAAAAAGTCGAGTTCGCGAACTACCAAAGCAAAGAATTCAATCCAAAGGCAGTGTGAGCGAATTAGTCATTGCAGAACGTCGATGATCTCGTATTTTGATACCTCACTATTTGTCAAGTTGCTCATTGATGAAATTGGTTCTGAACAGGCTGAAGAAATCTGGAACGTCTCGTCAACTTTAGGTTCGTCAATGGTGTTGTACGTTGAGTCAAGGGCTGCATTGGCTGCTGCGAAAAGAAGAGGGCGGATTAATGGCGCAAACTTGGTGAAAGCAAAATCAATACTTGAAGACCTTCATTCTCAACTGTATTTAGTTGAAGTAACTTCAAAACTTGTCAAGATGTCAGCCGAATTGGCGGAAGAGTTTTCCCTCCGCGGATATGACTCGATCCATCTGGCCTCAGCTATATCTATGAAGGCCGATGTTTTCGCTAGTTCTGATGAGTCCCTCTCCGCAGCTGCTCGAGCGAATGGATTTCACGTCATTGTGTGATGAGACGATTTTGTCGTTTTGGTGCCGATGAAAATTGCGATAGTCCCGATTGAAATAAAGGTAAAGATGATGAGCGCCAAGGGTCGCACGGTGCCGTCAAATTGACTTGTCGCGAGATTGCCTAACAGCGCCGCACCAGCCGTTGACACTGTCGCAATGATTGATGACGCTGTTCCCGCGATGTGAGGAACGGGCATCATGGCCGCGGAATTGCAATTCGGTACAAGCCCTTGGGCGATTGGTATCACAAGGGCGAGCGCAATGAAGAACAACCAAAAGTTCGGGCGGCCGTGATTAGTAAATGAAACGATGAGCAATAGAACAGAAGTGCCGACCGCAATCAGCGAGCTTTGCCGCACGAGCTTGTTGATGCCCATCCGTTGCACGATGCGCGCATTATTCAGCGAGTTAATTGCGAGCAAAACTGCCAAGGTGCCGAAAATAAGTGGGAACCATGAGCCATATCCGTAGACGTCTTCAACAATTACCTCTGAACCAGAGAGGTAAGTCGTCATCACCGCGAAAAGGAAAGTCATCGCAACGATGAAGCTCAATGTGGCGCGATGAGTCATTACTTCACGTCCAGCTTCGCCGACCGCACTCCAGGTGAATGGACGACGCTTATCGACAGCCAAAGTTTCTGGTAGTCGTCGCGACCAGATCATCAAGATGAGTGCGACGCCAGCGGGCACCCAAAAGACGATGCGCCATGGTGCGATCTTGATCAAGCCAGCACCAACGCTTGGGGCAAGAATTGGGACGAGTAAGAAAACTGCAACCATGCGCGACATCAACTGCGCCATTGCTGTTCCTTCATAACGGTCGCGGATCATGGCGGTGCTCAGCGCGCGTGGTGCTGCGGTTCCAAGACCCCATATAAATCGCGCGGCAATGACCCAGCCCCACGAAGGAGCCACGCTTGCCAATAATGCACCGACAATAAACAGGGTTAAGCCAGCGAAGAGGGGAGCACGTCGTCCGTAACGATCAGATGCCGGTCCGTAGAGCCACGGCCCAACAGCAAGACCTAAAAAGTACGAAGTGACGACCCAACTAACCTTTGTTGAGTCGGGCGACATACCGAATTCCTGGCGCATCTCGGGGAATGCCGGGAGCATTAGGTCAATTGATAAGGCCGCGCTTGCCATCAGACATGTGAGCAAGATGATGAATTCGCGGCCCGAGGCGACTTTGCGAATTGGGGTGCCCTGCAGATTCGTGAATCGATTTTTGATTAACTGGGGCACTGGCGGAGGCACTGTTGCACGATAGACGACTGAGCCCTGCGGATTTGGGTTGGCATAAGTTGTGTAGTCAGGTAAGGCAACTTGAGTGACAAAAATTCTTGAGAAATTGAAATTTTGTTGCGCTCGCAAGTGTTTAATGTGTCATGCCCGCAATTACCGCCGACACATTGACTCTGCCCCGTATCAACGCTCCGCTTGGAGGTCACTCCCGTCCGGTCGTGTCGGTGACCACTGCCCCGAGTGGACATGAGGGCGAAGGCTTTCCAGTTCGACGAGCTTTCGCAGGTGTGAGTCGCGAGATTCTTGATCCGTTTATTCACATGGACCAAATGGGCGAAGTCAATTACGCGCCATATGAACCACGTGGAACCGATTGGCATCCACATCGTGGGTTCGAAACCGTCACGTACATCATGGACGGTATTTTCGTACATCAAGATTCACATGGCGGTGGTGGAGTTATCGCTGACGGTGCAACGCAGTGGATGACGGCTGGTGGAGGAATTCTGCATATTGAAACTCCACCAGAAAAATTGGTGATCTCTGGAGGACTCTTTCATGGGATTCAGTTATGGGTGAATCTCCCGAGTCACAAGAAAATGATTTCGCCGGCTTATCAAAATCTTGAAGCCGATCTCGTGACGTTGTTGTCGTCGCCCGATGGTGGTGCGCTGATTCGTTTGATTGCGGGCGATTTGGGCGAATTCCACGGACCTGGATCAACGCATACGCCAATCGTTGTTTCGCATGTGACCCTGGCGGCGGGCGCGCGCGTTGAGCTGCCATGGAATCTGGCTTTCAATGCACTGGCATACGTACTCGCTGGTTCGGGTTCGGTCAGTGATGAGCGTCGACCTATTCGGTTAGGACAGTTGGCGGTCTACGGAAGTGGAGACTCAATTTCGTTGCAGGCCGACGATGATTCTTCGCTCGATGTTCTGCTGCTTGGTGGACAACCGATTGGTGAACCAATCGTCGCTTATGGTCCGTTCGTCATGAATACCGAAAACGAAATTCGTCAAGCATTTGATGACTATCAGCGAGGCCGACTCGGAACAGTTCCGGTTGGTGGTATTCGTCCCTATCGGGGCCAACTACTTGATTGAGTCAATGAAGCGCAGAGCTGCTTCGGCGATTTCGCGACGCCAAACCAGCACAGCATCGTTTTTGCCGCTGTCTCCAATGTTGCTTTCAATATTTCGTTGCAGAGTTTTGATGTTTTTGCGTTGAGTCTTCAACATGTCTGCAATGTCAATTCCGCATTCAGCAGCCAAAGCAAGTTTGAGAAGTAACTCGCTACGCATGTCTCGCAAGTGAACCACCGGCGTATTGATCCATGTTCGAAAGATCGCTCGACCAGTTTTGGTGACGGAGAGTAAGGTTCGATTGCCGCCGGCTAAGCCAACCTCTTCGCCAGATTGTTCTATGTAACCGTGCACTTGGAGTTGTTCGAGTGCACGGTAGGTGAGCGGACGAGTCAAAGACCAAATACGACCAATGTCGGATTCAGGCTTTAAGCGCGCTGCAATGGCAAAACCATGCGACGGCTTTTTGTATAACAAGCCAAGACATGCCCATTCGCCTAGAAGAAGATCATGTGACTCGCGGGCTTGGCGACTCATAACTTTCCTCGGTGATCAGATGTGGGTCCGTCCCAAATAACTTTTCCTTGGTCAAGTTCAATGATTCGATCAGCCATTGAAAGCGCGTCATCTACATCATGGGTCACCAGAATTCGATATCCGGCAAAGCCAGCGAGAACTTCGCGAAACTCGGCGCGTACGAGCTGTCGTGTTGTGGTGTCAAGACCAGACATGGGTTCATCAAGCAATAAGACCTTGGGGGCGGTGATTAAAGCCCGCGCAATAGCGACTCGTTGCGCCTGCCCGCCACTGAGTTCGCGTGGATAGCGCTCAAGAAGTTCAGCCAGTTCAAATTGATTGATCAATGGTTGGGCCTGAGCTACTGCATCTGTTCGCTTGATCTTGCGAGCGCGCAGTCCGAAAATGATGTTCTCAAGAACGGTCATGGTCTCAAAAAGAAGTCCGCCCTGAAAGACAATGCCGACCGGTCGTTGAGTGGGATCGACGAAAACCTCTTTCGTTGCTTCGTCCAATGTTTGGTTGTCGAGGATTAAAGATCCTGAGGTCACAGGGAGCAAGCCAGCGATGCCATGAAGAAATGTTGATTTACCCGATCCATTCGGCCCCATGATTGCGACAACCTCACCCTCGTTGAATGAGAGATCAACATTGAGTTCAAAAGACCCACGCTCAAGAGCGAAGCGCGTATCAAGTGTCATAGCGCAAGCCCCTGATCTGCGCGGCCCAACCAACGATCTCTGAGCGCGATCAGAATTGAAAAAGCAACCGCGACCATGACGAGAGAAAGAATCAAGGCTGATTCAGGATTTGAATCAAGTGCGGCGTACGTGGCAAGTGGCATGGTCTGCGTCGTGCCCGGCAAGTTGCCAGCAAAAGTGATGGTGGCTCCGAATTCTCCGAGCGCACGTGCCCAAGCGAGCACTAGACCAGCAATGAGACTTGGTTTGATACTGGGAAGGGTGACACGGCGAAACACATACCACCGTGAACCTCCAAGGGTTCGGGCGACATCTTCAAATCGTGTGTCAAGTTGACGCAATCCTGCTTCAACTGAGAGGACCAAAAAGGGCATCGCGACAAAACATTGCGCCATGACGACAGCAGAAGTTGTGAAGGGTAAGCGAATACCAAACCAACTATCGAGGTATTGGCCGATGAGGCCACGTCGACCGAATGTATAGAGCAGCGCGATGCCACCAACGACAGGAGGAAGAACCATTGACAGAGTCATCAAAGCGCGAATAAATCGACGCCCAGGAAAATTCACACGGGCCAAGAGCCATGCGAGTGGAACACCGAATATGACGCAGAGGATTGCCGTCAATAACGATGTTTTCAATGACAGCCATAAAGCGTCTCGAATTTCTTGCTTCACAACGATGTCAGTGAATTTGCTCCAGGGGGTGCGCCATAACAAACCGATAAATGGCGAAAGAATGAAAGCAACAGCCAATAATGCGATCGCCAAGATTGGCAATGGAAGTTTTTGGCGATGACGCGGTGATTGTCTCATGGAGTTTGAAAACCATATTGAGTGAGAAGTGACTGACCTTCAGATGACAACAAGTAATCAATAAACCTTTGTGCCTCTTGCTTATTTGCAGAATTCTTGATGATGCCTATTGGAAATTCAGCCACGATGTTGAATTCAGTCGGAATTTTGACTCCCTCAACTTGACCATCTGAAGCAATGACTTCAGAGTGGTACACGATTCCAGCGTCAGCTTCGCCTCCAGCAACTTTGAGCATGATTCCTTTGACGTTGCTTTCAAGAGAATCCGGGGTGACTGTGAGGCTGGCTTTGTCAAATACCTCGGCGGTGTACTTGCCGATCGGAACTTCAGGATTGGTGGTTACAAAAATCAGATCAGAATCAGTGAGGTCTTGTAGTGATGAGATGTTGAGGGGATTGCCTTTTTCGACAATGATCTCGAGATAGGTAGTAGCGAAAACGACGGACGAGGAGGCAAGCAAATCTTCCGATTCAACTTTGTCCATGTTTGCCACATCAGCAGATGCGAAAACATCGGCAGGTGCACCCTCTTGTACAAAGCGTGCCAAATCGGAAGAAGCTCCCAGATTGAACTGCACCTTCACACCTGGATGTTCTTTTTCGTAAGCAAGGCCGGCGTAGGCAAACGGCGTAGCAAGAGACGATGCCGCATAGACGTTGAGAGTGGTCTGCTGTTGTGATTCCGATGATGAAGAGCAGGCCGCTAAGAAGATGAGCGGAATCAAAGCAACGATGAGCACTCTGCGACCGAACATGGGTTCAAGTTATCTGTGGATTGACCGATTAGTCAATTATTGACTAATCGTCATTTGTATTTATCGCCCTGAGAAAGTTGCCCTGATCAGGGGTTCAAAAAACTCCAGTGACTCGCTTTTGTATTCGGGGTCAAAGGCCACTTGGTCGTACTTGGCGCAAAACTCTTCGGTGTATTCGTAATGCGGATTGTCGCGGAACGCATCGCGAGTATTGCGATCAAGGCCAAGGTGATGCCAGAAGTAGTAGCCCTGGAAAATGCCGTGGTGTTCGACCATCCAGTGATTTGCTTCGCTCACGAAAGGCTTCACGATGGCGGAGGCAATGGCTGGGTGGTTGTAAGGAGACAGAGTGTCACCGATGTCGTGGATGAGGGCACACGCGACGTACTCATCTTTTTCCCCACCGCGCAGGGCTCGTGTTGCAGTTTGCAGCGAGTGCTCAAGCCGTGACACCGGAAAACCACCATCATCACTTGCGAGATGACGCAGTTGTTCAAGGATGCGATCAGGAACAAGAGACTGGGTGTGTTTCATGCATTGCATGATTTCGTCCCACTCGGCTTTCGTTGAATCTTCAAATCGAGTAAACGTTGCTTTGCCGTTCATCTGTCCCCCTTGGAATACCTATCAACAATAACGAACCATCGTGATTCTGGTGCAGAATCGTTGCACAATTCGCAACAAATCTGCACCAGAATCACAGGTTTAGATTTCGATAGCGGTGGTTGGCACACGCAAGGGAGTTCCTTGGAGAAGCAATTTGATTTGATCACCATCTAAACCAAGTTGTTTCATTTGTTCGACGGACCTGCGACCAGCCAGACTGCGCATGAGCTCAAAACGCGAGACTCCCGAATCAACGAGTTCTTGGGCTCGGCCCGGGGCTTTTCCTTCGACCATATGGAGAAGCCAGCCGAGGGCAACGTTGACTGCCAAAGAATCTTGTGCACCGGCCCGTCCAACCGCGTGGCGCAAGTCGTGTTCGTGGGTGACTGCGTCCATCATCATTTGCGAATTAATAGGACTCGGAATGTGGGGCAGTAGAACATCAAATTCGGTCCCCGTTGCGAGAAGTGCGTCGGCGAGTTGGGAAAGTGATTCACCTTCGTGGCGATCAACTTGAGATTGAGTCCAGGCATCAGTTGTCACGCCTTCCATCCGACCCGCCAAGATGTCCTCAGGGACTCCGACGATGTGCGAAATCAAACCGCTGACTTCCCAATCTGGGCAAAGCGGAACTGACAAAGACGCTTGCGACTCGGGAATCTCACGAATGAGACCCACTACTCGTGTACGAAACTGAAGATAAGCCCGTACAACTTCGGTATCAGACTGAAGAAAGGTCATATGGCAGTATGCCACGACTTCTGTGGGTGCTATGAATGGAGTATGCGTTTACAACTTGCACTCAACGTTGACAACCTAGAAGAAGCCATTGACTTCTACACAAAGATGTTCAATACAGAGCCGCTCAAGGTCAAGCCAGGGTATGCAAATTGGGCGATTGTCGATCCGCCGCTGAAGTTGGTCATTTTTGAAAAAGGTGGCGAGCACGGCACGATCAATCATCTAGGAGTCGAGACCGACACGGCCGAAGAGGTGGTTGAAGCCGATAAGCGTTTACGAGCTGCCGGCTTAGAGACAACCGGAATAGACGACACCCAATGTTGTTTTGCGGAAAAAACTGAAACTTGGGTTGACGGAGTGGACGGACATAAGTGGGAGTTTTACGTCAAGCACTCTGATGTTGAACAGTTCGCCAATCTTTCGCTCGGTCGTCAGCAAGAATCAGGCGGCAACGTGTGTTGCCCTTCGTGAATTAACTTCTGTCGGTGGTAAAAACTTTCATGGCCACCTGTTGCAATGTTTGAACAGCATCTTGTGGTGATCGCTGGCCACGGAGAGTTTCGTTAATCAACATCCAACCGGCATCTTCCACTTCGGGGAAGCGAACGTGTGATGGATATGTGATCATCGCTTCATTGATTGTTTCACGAGTGATGGCTAAACGCTGTTGATCTATGTCATTGACTGGAGTCACTTGTGCAAGTGCTTCAACGTTGGCGCACATGTTTCCGCCACTCGCATCGAGGCTATGAACTTCAATTGATGTCAGACGGTGGAGTAGGGCTGTTGCCCCATCAAGGTCTGCGCAGGTTGTTGGAATTCCCCATGAATGACAACCCGCGTAGCTGACCCATCGCTTTGCTCCTGATGGATAGCGATGAGGGCGTAGAACTAGAGCCAAATCAGATGAATTGATTGAGCCCCATGCGCCCGGCCATGCACCCGACGCATCGGTCGTCCCATTCAGAAGTGCCTGATCAACTTGGTCATAGTGCCAGTTAGGTAAATCGGCGGAAGTTTTCTGGGCGAGTGCATTCAACATCTCAATGGCTTGAACTGATTCATCAGAATTGAAGCAAGGTCGCTCCTCATCATCAAAGATACGACCACCTGCGCCCACGACCATTTCGTAGAAGGTTCCGAAAAGTCCTGATTCTTTTCCGGGGAATCCAAACTGGACTGGGCCAGCAATTAGGTCATCCCACGTTGTTGGTGTCGCTTCAACTCGGTCTGAACGAAGCCATGTAATGCGCACATCAATGAGTCGTGGAATTGTTAGTAGATCTGTTTGGTAACGGCACAGATCAACTGCAAGTGGGGCGAGTTGCTCAATTGACGATTTACTCATGAGCGAATCAAGTGGTTGCAACCAACTTGCCTGCGAAGGAGCATATTTCGAATGAGTTGATACAAGATCGATTCGTTGACCGGCTTCGAGCATTTCTGCAACTTTGCGATTCAAAGTTGGATGATCATCGTGAACAATCACTTCAACGTCATACTCATCAAAAACTGAATAGAGGTGGTCATACATTGGGCCACCAACTAGTGCAATGCGCAAAGTCATGTATTTGCCTATTGAACAATTCGCACGCCGGAAATTCCGCCGTCAATGAGCAGTTCCATGCCAGTTGTGAAATTACTCGGCGAAGCCAAATAGAAAACCGCTTCAGCAACTTCTTCGCATTCAACAAGGCGACCCATTGGTTGACGCTTGCGTAATGACTCCATTGTCTGACTTGGATCTGGCGTTGTCGCAACGAGTCGCTCGACCCACGGGCTTGAGACGGTGCCTGGAGAAATGCAATTGACTCGAATGTTGTGTGCAATTTCATCTGCAGCCATGGCCTTGGTGAGAGAAAGTACGGCTCCTTTTGAAGCCGAATATACGGCTCGTTCAACGAGGCCAACAGTTGCCGCAATTGAGCAAGTGTTCACGATAAATCCAGAACTTCGCTTGCGCATGTGGGGTAGTGCGGCGCGCGACATGTTGGCAATACCGAAAACATTGACTGCGAAAACACGCTGCCAGTCGTCGAGAGTTGAATCAACCACGTCACCAACGCTGCTGATACCAGCGTTGTTGCACAGCACATCGATTTGACCATGCTCGGCGATGACTTTGTCAATTGCATCCTGGCAATGTTGTGGTTGCGTGAGGTCAAAGCCATGAGCGAGGTCCAGCCCAATAACGATGTCGCCATTTTTGGCAAAGCGGTTACTCATAGCGGTGCCGATGCCGCCCGCCGAACCAGTGATAACGACAATGCGCTGCGTCATGATGCCTCCTTAGTCGCCACCGAAACGGGCGAGTGATCTAAGTATTGTCCATATAGACGGCAATTGTTATGGTTGGCGGTAATGACCCGCATCCTGTCAGCCTCAACTCATGACCTTCGAGCCCGTACTTCGCGGACATTGGCAGGATCTGATGCCAATCACCCCGATCCTGACTACTCGGCTGCGTATGTGATTTTGCATACCGATGGCCTTCATCAAGGTCATGGGATGACATTCACGATTGGCCAGGGTAACGAGCTGTGTTGTGCCGCGATCGAAGCATTGTCGACGTTGGTGGTGGGTCGCAATCTGTCGGACATCGTTGACAATATGGGTGCGTTTTGGCGACAGGTGACGAATCATTCGCAACTTCGATGGCTTGGTCCAGATAAAGGCGTTATTCATTTGGCAACAGCCGCGCTAGTCAATGCAGTTTGGGATCTATGGGCCAAAGAAAGCGGTGTTCCGGTTTGGAAATTGGTTTCTGATATGGAACCAGCCCAATTCGTTGACTGCATCGATTTTCGATACCTGCGCGACGAGGTAGATGAAGTGCGCGCATTAGACATGCTGACGAAGGCTCGAGTTGGTCAGCAACAGCGACTAGCGCATCTAGAAGAAAATGGATACCCGGCGTACATCACATCGGCTGGGTGGCTTGGATATCCCGAAGAGAAGGTACGCGACCTTTGTCGAAGTTCAATCGCCGATGGTTGGAACAGCTTTAAGACCAAAGTGGGTATTGATGTGGCATCAGATATGCGCCGCTGTGAAGTGATGCGGGAAGAAATCGGTGATGGCCGTCAACTGATGGCCGACGCGAATCAGGTTTGGGATGTCAATCAGGCCATTGAGTGGAGTAATCAATTGCAGCCCTACGGTCTGCGCTGGATCGAAGAGCCAACTCACCCTGATGACATCTTGGGACATGCCGCCATTAGGCGAGGCGTGAAGCCCATTGGAGTTGCGACGGGAGAACACGCCGCTAATCGTTTGATTTTCAAACAACTTCTTCAAGCCGAGGCAATTGACTACGCGCAAATTGATGCATGTCGTTTGGGTGGACTTAATGAGGTGCTAGCAGTTTTACTCTTGGCTGCTGCAAGAAACATTCCAGTCTGTCCTCATGCGGGTGGACTTGGTTTATGCGAATACGTACAGCACATTTCGATCATTGATTATTTAAGCGTCAGTGCTTCGCTTGAAGACCGAACCACTGAATACGCCTCACATCTGCACGAACATTTTGTTGATCCCATCCAAATGCGAAACGGTCACTATCTATTACCTCAAGCCCCGGGTTACTCAATTGAAATGAAACAAGAGTCAATTGAAATGTTGAGTTACCCCAACGGTGCTGAGTGGCGTGACTAGTTTGTGAGCATCGAGACACGACAACTTGGGCAACATGGACCTTCGGTGACACGAATTGGGCTTGGATGTGCTCCCTTTGGAAATCTGTTTACAGAAGTATCCGACGAAGACGTTCAAGCCACAGTTGATGCTGCATGGGAAGGTGGAGTTCGATTCTTTGATACTGCGCCGCTGTACGGTCACGGGTTGTCAGAGATTCGCTTGGGTAAGGCGTTGGCAAAATATCCACGCAATGAATATGTGTTGGCAAGCAAAGTAGGGCGACTTTTGCGAGATCCAATCAAACAGATCTCACCTTCAATCTTTAGAAACGTTCCGAAACTCGAACCCATTTTTGATTACAGCCGTGATGCGGTGCTGACCTCAATTGATGAAAGTCTGAAGCGTCTTAACGTTGATTATCTCGATGTTGTTCATGTTCATGATCCAGATGACCATGAAGATTGGGCTATCAGCGAAGCCTTTCCTACTCTTGTGAAATTGCGAGATGAAGGCGTGATCAAAGCGGTCGGCTGTGGAATGAACCAGACAAGCGCGCTCGTTCGGTTTGTTCACGAGGTTGACCTTGACTGTTTGCTGCTAGCGGGGCGATACACGGTGCTTGACAATGCATCGTCCAGTGAATTGCTGCACCTCTGCAGTGAAGCAAATATTGGAGTTGTACTGGGCGGAATTTTCAATAGTGGCCTTCTTGCTAATCCAGCAAAGAACAAAACCTTTGACTACGTTGAAGCCACGCCTGGGATCCTTGAGAAAGCACAAGCTATTTCTGTGCTCGCACAAACTCATGGGGTTTCGCTGCCACAGGTAGCCGTGCAGTTCGGACTACGGCACCCCGCTGTTTCATCAATAGTGATTGGTGCTCGAACATCAAGCGAAATAAGCGAGGACATCGCCTTCGCTTTTCAAGCTGTCCCTGATGAATTTTGGGTCGATCTACTGACATTGAATTAGTGTCGCCACATATGTGGTCGGCCTTCTTCTTAAGCTTCGGTGTCATCTTCGTTGCCGAGTTGGGTGACAAGAGCCAACTGATGGCGATGGCTTTCGCGGCTAGGTACAAACCGTGGCCGGTGTTGCTGGGAATTACCATTGCCACTGCGGTGACGCACGCGATCAGCGTAGGAATCGGTGCGGTGGTTGGCGCGCGTATCCCCACTGACACGATTGCGATCGTCGCTGGTATCGCCTTCTTAGTGTTTGCAGCCTGGACCTGGCGCGGTGATGAGTTAACCGAAGAAGAATCTCAAGCCGCGCAAAAGAACACGCGCAACGCAGTAGTCGCAGCCAGCATCGCGTTCTTTTTTGCAGAATTAGGCGACAAGACGATGTTGGCGACCATCACGTTGGCGACCAAAGAAGGTGCCTTTGGTACGTGGTTGGGATCAACTCTGGGCATGGTGGCCGCCGACGCACTGGCGATTTTGGTTGGATATCACTTAGGTTCGCGTTTGCCCGAGAAAACCATTCGTTACGGCGCCTCAATACTTTTTGTCGTCTTCGGAATCCTGTTGATTCTGCAAGGTGTTTAGTTGTTTACCTATATGTGAACGATGTTGACGTTTTCTTTGGACAGGCTGTTTCTAAAATCCTTGACGTCACTTGTGATGATGACGACTTCGGCATCCGACAAAGTCGCGATTGCTGCGATGTGAGCATCGGCGACTGAAAGAAACGAAAAATCATTGCGAAGTTCGGCTGCTCGGTCGGCGTACTTTGAGTCAAGTAAATGATCTTGGTTGACGATGCGGTTCACAAATGACGCTTTTGGCTCTTGACGATTGATCATTGCTTCAACACGAACGGTCGTTGGGACAATGAGAGAAACGCGTGAGCCTTGTTCGAGGTGTTGCCGGTATCTCTCAATGAGAGCCAACAGACGACGGTGTTTCGGATGGGATTGATTACTCAGTGCTTGAATCGCTTCGTTGTCTAAAGCAATGATGCTCGCCGGCTTAAGTAAGTCCTTCATAAGCGCGTTTGATAAAAGTTCTGTGCATCGGCCCAAACAAGAACATCAGCTGGGGAGGGATTTTGTTGAACGCTGAGAATGTCTTGAGCGGCTTGGGCGATGACGCGAGGCTGATTTCGTAAACGATGATTTGTAAGATCTGCTTCAGCTTGCGCGAGTTCTGTCAACGAAGGACGTGAATCTGGATAGTTGGTGTAGTGCTCGTCGAGCGCACATCGAATTAATAGTGCCCGCAACTGTTGGCGTAAGCCGTCAACCGTGAGAGTGGTGGTACTTGGCGCCAAGTTCAGTTCATCGGTTGCGATCATGGCAGCGTTGCGAAGATTGACCGGAATTCGCATTGAAGTGTTCACCGTCTGGGTTTGATCGGCAAGGAGCAATGAAGCGATTTGGTCAAGCGCTGCTGACTGATTCATATTTTGAATGTACCACGCCTATGTGGTACATAAGTTTGAAGGGGTAGTTGCGAGTCAACCCAGTAGGTCTTCGGCGGCTTGGCGTACTTGCCAGTCTCGATCTTCGAGGGCGGCTTTGAGTGCAGTCTCAACTTCGGGCGAATCAAAGGGGGCCAAAGCCAGCACTGCACGTCGGCGGATTGCGGGTTTGTCTTGGCACGCACTCAAGATGGCGGGAAGGCCGGACTCGTCACCGATTGCTCCGAGGGCCGCGACTGCGGCTTCGCGAACCAACGCATCATCGTGATGAAGGACGAGTCGGGTTAATTCGTTGATGATTTCGGGGCGTGCGCTTTCATGTTCGCCACACGCCCAGGCCGCCATTTCAATGACCAGATGATCGGCATCTTGAAGCGATGGGACTAAATCAAAGCCAGGGAATAGTGCTGCAAGTTCAGCCACGCGAATACGCACCCGTGAATCAACATCCCGCGAAAAAGTCTCAAGAACTTCAACAGTTAGTTGATCAATGCGGGCCATTGCGCCAAGTGCGGCCTCACGAATAGAACCATGTTCGTGCATGAGTGACTTGGCGATGAGATCGACATCTCCGCTATGCCCAGCGATGACAATCGCTCGACGAAGTTCGGCGATATCGGGACTGTCAGAAGCGCTCACAGTCGTGAAATGACATTCGTAACGATGAACGACAAAGCGGTAGCGATCACAATGGCCGCCACAATTCCGCCGACTAAGGCGATCGCTCCAAGCCCTGTGGCATCGAGAACCTTTCGCGCGATCGTTTCGGAGAGATCAGGTGCAGCGGTGTTCAAGGGGTTTGATTCATCTAACAGTCGTTGATCAGGCAGTCGTTGATCAGGCTGTCGAGACTGCTGTTCGGCGCGTGGCGGAAGCGGAAAATTTCTGGCAGGCTTGCGCCACCCGATGACAAGAAGTGCCAACATGGCTAAGCCGGCAATGATGCCTAGGCGGGTGGAGATTTCAGTGAGTGACACGCAGACAGAAAAGGTAGTCGCCCAACGGGTCGTTCCACCGTCGTTACGCGCTCAAGTTGTCGCAATCCCATTTGTGACCATCGCGTTTATCTTGATCGTGACCGTTCTTGTCGCCATGGTCTGGCCCATGCAAAGGTACGAAACAGCGCCAGGACGGGCTGAATTCGTGGGATCTCGGCTGAGTGTTGCTGGTGACCAAGTGGTGGTGTATCCGCCCGAGCGCGGAGTCCGTTTTGTGACGGCATTAGGAACTGAACTGAATCCGTTACAAGCATTTATGGGCTGGGTTGACCCATTTGTCAATGTTCTCACCTGCGAAGAGCGTTTCGGCGACTGCAATCCCACCCAAAGTCGAGAAGTTCAACTTGGGGCCATGGCCAATGCCAAGGAGATCGCGGCCTACGTGGCTTTGTCGTACCTTGGTTTCGACACAACTTTTCAAGAAGGCCCTGCTCAAGTGGCAGGTTTTGACCCCTCAGTGTGTCCAGAAGACGCCCCTTCGCAACGGGCGTGCAAAGTTCTTGCGGTGGGCGATGTGATCACTTCAATTGACGTTGGGGACGGTCCGATTGAGGTCGATGTCATATCAAAGCTGTCCGAGGCGCTGAAAAATGCTCAAGCAGGCGATATCGCCATCCTTGAAGTGACCCCGCTGACCAACAGCGGACCAGGCACACCCAAAAATGTTGATGTTGAACTGATTCAGAGTCCTGACGATGCCTCCCGGATACTCATTGGCTTCAGTGCTCGCGATACGCGAACTGTGCAGTTGCCTTTCAACGTCAATTTTGACACCGATGACATTGGTGGTCCCTCGGCAGGTTTGTCGTTCACGGTGGCCCTGATTGACAGTTTGACGAAAGGTGAACTCATCCCTTCACAAGGGGTGGCAGTGACGGGGACGATTCAAGACGATGGATCAGTAGGGGCAATTGGTGCCTTAGTGCAAAAATCGATTGCGGTCAAAAAATCTGGAGCCGAAATATTCTTGGTTCCTACTGAGCAAGGCCCCGATGACATTGCCGCTGCTCAAGCCGCAGTGGGCGATGCGGTCAAAATCGTGCCGGTCGCAACACTGGGAGAGGCCTTAGAGGCGCTCGTGAAGTACGGCGGGGAGCCTGGTATCTCGCCAGTCAAGCAGGGGTGAAGTGACAAGCATTTTGGGTAAAACCCCTGATTGCCACCCTTTATCCACAGATATTTCGTACTCTCTCCTAAATGGCTATCTCTTTTTCGCGACCCGACCCCTCGTCGCCAACCGCCGTTGCCGGCGCCACCTTCCCCTCATCCCGCCGTGGTTTTGACCAAAACGAAGTTCGCGATTTTTTGCGGATGGTTTCGGCTGAACTCTCGCGGCAGCAAGAACGCATCACTTTTCTTGAGCGTGAACTACTGAATTCTCAGCAAGCTGTACCAGCACCGCCGATCGAACTGAATGAAGAAACGATCACTGAACTTCTAGGCGAAGAAACTGCACGCATTGTTCAGGCCGCTCGCGAAGCAGCTGGCAAGATCAAGGTTCGGTCAGAAGAAACTGCAACGCGACTTGTGCGCGAAGCCACCGACGAGGCCGCTCGAATTCGGGAAGATGCTGAACTTGAAGCAGCTCGTGTTCGACAAGATGCCACGTCAGATGCTGAAGCCGAGATTTTGATGGCTAAGCAACAGGGTCGCGACATGGTCAATGAAGCACGCGCTTATCGCGAACGTGTCTTGGCCGATGTTGCACGCCGTCGTGAATTGGCACGCGAACAAATTGAAGATTTGATGCACGGCCGTGACCGCATTGTGCAGGTATTTGATCGAGCGCGTATCGCAACCGAAGATGTGTTGCGCGAACTTGATGATGTCGCTGAAGAACCAAGTGAATTTGTCAATCTGGCCCCGACTACTGGCCCGATTCCGATCATTGTTCAGGCCGATGAAATTGAAGCCCATGAAGCAGTGCGTCCCGCAGTTTCATCAGCACCGGCCTTTGCCCCGTACGATCAGGACGAAGATGTCGCAGTGATGGCTGCTGAAGTGGTGATTGATCGCTCTGCATTGATTGAAGATGTTGTCATCACTGAACTAGCAGTCACTGAACAACAAGTCACTGAACAAATCATTGTTGAAGAAGAAGTTGTTGATGTTGCAGTAGTCGCTGATGTTTTGGTGATTGAAGATGAAGCCCCTATCGCACCAGTCGTCGAATTGGTTGTTGAGGCACCTGTTTCAAACGTCGTACCGCTATTTGCTCGTCAAGAAACACCAGCCGTTGATGCTGCGGATATTGATAGTGAGCTAGACGATGACGAGGATGATGAGAATGACCCACCGCTTGTCATCGTTGAGCAAAAAGCCAAGGTAGTCGTACCGCCAGCCGATGACATCTTTGCCAAGTTGCGCCGTTCTGGTGCCGATTCGGTCGCTAAAGAAGTCGCAACGACTCAAGTAAAAAAGACTGAGCCGAAAAAGAAGGCAGTTGACAAAGTTGTTGAACCAATCGTAGAAACCGTTGTGGTGCCAGAAGTTGAAGAGGTTGCGGTTGCAACCCCGTTTGAACTTCGAGATGCTGCTTTGGCTCCCGTGATTGCTGCAATGTCGCGCAAGTTGAAGCGAGTTCTTGCTGATGAACAAAATGAAGTTCTCGATATTTTGCGTGGGAAACTTTCGGTGAAAACGCTTGATGCAATTGTTGGTCCCAAAGCTGATCATTCAGTGCGCATGATTGAAGCGCTTGAGGCTTCGTTGAAGGCAGGGGCTTTGGCTGGTGCCAAGTCTTTGTCTGATGCCTCTGATAAAGAACTTCAGAAAATGGTCGCTACTCAAATGGCAGCAATCAATGAATACGTCATCGCAACGGTGGTCGTGCCTTTGCGTGAACGTTTAAGTCGCAGCATTTCACAAGCATCAGGTGATAACGCCGAACTCACTTCGCTTGTTCGTGTGGTTTATCGCGAGTGGAAGAATCAGCATGTTGACACGCAGGTTGACAACATTGCGCAGACTTCGTTTGGGCGCGGTGCCTTTGCTGCGCTGACCCCTGGTACGAAAGTTTGCTGGAAGGTTGACCCGAATGGACCTGCCTGTGCGGACGCGGAGGATAACTCTCTTGCAGGATTTGTGGTTGCCGGTGATGCTTTCCCCACTGGGCACACTCATGCGCCAGCGCATGCTGGGTGCCGCTGTGCACTTGTCCCGTAAGACAACTAGTCTCGGTCTGTGAGACCTTCTTCGGACCTGCCCCGTAGCCCGCGCCGACCCAGAAACCCCAATCGACCCGCCTGGGTTTCAAAGGGGCGAATTGCCCTCTTTATTGTTGCCGCGCTAGTTCTGATTTTGTTTTTATCGGCGCGCACAGTGGCGAATTTCTACGTCGACTTGTTGTGGTTCCGGTCAGTCGAGCGGGGAAGCGTTTTTTGGACCAGCATTCAGTCCAAGGTTTTCCTCGGTGCGGTTTTCAGCGTCGCATTCGCGATTGTCTCGTTCATTAGCTTGACGTTGGCCGAGCGGCTGTCGCCGAAAGAACTTCCTAGTGGACCCGAACGCGAAGTAGTTGAGCGATTCAAAATGA
Organism: Ilumatobacteraceae bacterium; assembly: GCA_044355095.1. Taxonomy (GTDB): domain Bacteria; phylum Actinomycetota; class Acidimicrobiia; order Acidimicrobiales; family Ilumatobacteraceae; genus Casp-actino8. Next base: position 39,556 of record JBIKYT010000004.1, on the reverse strand, counting down.
TCGTGGGTCGACGCACACGTTTATTGCGTATCGCCGTTTCGATTTTGTTTGGATTGTTGGTTGGTCTGCCCGCAATGGCCCAGTGGCAAGACTGGTTGCTGTTCAAAAATTCGCAATCATTCGGAACGAGTGACCCACTATTTGGAGTAGATGTTGGGTTCTATGTTTTCCGACTCCCGTTCTTGACCTTCTTGGTTGATTGGGCTTTTGCTGCGGTGGTGATGATCACTCTTCTGACTGTGGTGATACATTTCTTGAACGGATCGATCCGTGTGCAAACAGCGGGCGACCGAATTTCTAAAGGCGCGCGCATTCACTTGAGTGTTTTGTTTGCGATTCTTGCGGTGGTTAAGGCAGCCGATTATTGGCTACAGCGTTTTGAGTTGACTGTTTCGAGTCGCGGTGTTGTGCAAGGCGCGACATACACAGATGTCAATGCTCAACTCCCCGCAATCAATCTTTTGATTTTGGTGAGCTTGCTAGTTGCTGCTCTTTTCCTGGCCGGAATTCGATTTGGCGGTTGGCGATTACCACTTTTGTCAATGGCATTATGGGCCGTAGTAGCGATCGTTGCTGGCACGGTCTATCCAGCGGTCATTCAGCGTTTTGTCGTGCAACCAAACGTGACGACTCGCGAGTATGACTACATCGGACGCAACGTCACGGCAACACGTGCGGCGATGGGCATCGACAAAGTGGAAACTATTTCGCTTGAGTCTGGCACGGTCACTGATGCTGAGGTAGCACAAGATACAGCACCGTTAAGTGATGCGCGGTTGCTTGATGTTTCAGAGATGCGAGATCGATACTCACTTGACCAAGGACTTTTTGCGTTCTATTCAATTAATGACCTAGACGTTGATCGATACGAAGTAGATGGTCGCATGCAACAAACCATGGTTGCAGCGCGCGAACTTAACCCGGACGGTATCCCGAACAAAACCTGGGTTTCAAAGCATTTGATCTATACCCATGGGTGCGGAGTGGTTTCGGCAAGTGCATCGCAAATCACTTCCGACGGTCGACCGATTTATCAGGAAATCGCTGCCGATAAGCCTCAGTTGTATGTCGGTACTCAGCAGCCTGGTTACGCAATCGTCAACACCGAGCAAGTTGAACAAGCTTGCCCGAACACTGAAGCAACGCCTTACGACGGCTCGGGTGGAATCGCGCTTGATTCGGCAGCAAAGAAACTTGCTTTTGCCATTCATTTCGGTGAGTTCAACTTGTTTGGTTCAAGTTTGATCACTGACGAATCACGTCTCATTGATATACGCGATGTCAGCGATCGTGTCGCAAAGGTGGCTCCCTTCTTGCACCTTGATGCCGATCCATACCCAGTTGTTGATGGTGGCAAAGTTCTTTGGGTGATCGATGCGTTCACAACAACATCGCGCTATCCCTACGCCCAGCAAGCAAATACTGACAACCTCACTGCGGGTTCAGGGTTGAAGCACAATTTCAATTACGTCCGCAACAGTGTGAAGGCAGTTGTCAATGCTTATGACGGTTCGGTGGTGTTGTATGCCGTTGATCCGACTGACCCCATTGTGATGGCGTGGTCAAAAGCATTCCCCGGACTCTTTACTTCTGCCGATCAAGTGCCAGCCACTTTGCGAGCTCACTTCCGTTATCCCGAAGATTTGTTCAGGGTGCAAACCAATCTTTACGGTCGCTATCAGTTCACTGAGACCGATGCTTTCTTTAGTCGTGATTCGGCATGGAGCGTGGCCCAAGCTGCACAACGTGAGCCTGAAGTTGCGGTTTCAACCGCGGGCGATATCACAACAGATGCCGCTGCAACTTCGCAAGCTGACACGGGTAATGTCGCCGACGCGAATGTTGCACGATTTGAGCCCTATTACACGTTGTTCCACAATCCCGATTCGGTGGGCTCAACGGTCGCACCGACTTTTTCTTTGATCCGCCCATTTGTTCCGTTCTCGTCTGATGACACGCGAAAAGAACTACGTGCGTTCATGGTGGTGTCGAGCGATCCCGAAACTTACGGACAATTGAAGGTGTACAAGTACGAGGGAGCTCTGCCAGCTGGACCCGCAACGGTGTCGGCAGAGCTTGGCAGTAACCCAAATATCTCGCCGGTGATTACTCTTCTTGACCAGCGTGGTTCGCGAGTCATTCTGGGTCAATTACAAGTTGTTCCCGTTGGGAAAGGCCTGATCTGGGTGCAGCCGTTGTATGTGCGTCCTGATGACTCTGGATCAAAACAAGTTTTCGTACGTCGAGTTTTGGCGTGGTACGACGGTGAAGCAGTCATCGGCGACACATTGACTGAGGCGATTAATCGTTTGTTCCCGAAGGCCAATGTTGAGCTTGGTGAAGTTGTTGGTGATTCGGGTAGTTCAGAAACTGACACTGAAACTGATACTGGAACTGACACCGGAACTGATACTGGTACCGACACTGGTACTGACACAGAAACTGATACTGGCTCAACATCTACAGACCCAGCCACATTGCTCGAAGAAGCTCAGATATTGTTCGACGGAGCAGACGCGGCACTGCGTGATGGTGATCTTGGTACGTATCAGAGCAAAGTTGACGAGGCCCAAGACCTCATCGCGGAGGCTTTGGCGCAACTCGGCAACTGAGTGAGTTAGCGCTTTTTGTTGATCAATTCGGCAACTTCGGCCAAGTCTTGGCGGAAGGCAATCTGATAGCGGGCTTGCTCGTTGGCTAAACGTACTTGGTCGGCATTAGCCGTATCGGCACGTTCACCTAAAGCATCAATGTCGCTTGAGAGTTCGCCCAACTGATGCGTGACTTCGGTCCCCACTTGGGTCACGCGCGCATTCAGGCTGATGATTTTGCCATCAACTTCTTCAAGTCGACGGGATTGTTCAGAGTCGACTGCATTGATGGACGCTAATTCGGTACGTAGTTGAGCAAGTTGCTCGCGTAGTTCGGCAACTTCAGCCGGATCTACCGGCGGAGTTTTTGGTGTGCGCTTGAATAGTCCCATGCGTGATCTACCGTACTTCTCGGCTTGAACTCATCAGGTGATTTTGCTCAATAAGTAATTTGATGATTGAGCCGTTCTCTGCTCTGTTGCTCGTACGACTAGCACCTACTATCAAGTCATGAAATGCATCGCAGTTGTGATGGCTATGGCTTCAGAGGCCTCGCCGATATTGACTCAACTTGGTGCTCAGGCGATTCCGGCAATCCCATTGATGCCATTCAAATTTTTTGAGGCGAATCGCAACGGTTGCCGAGTGATCATCTCGGTTAATGGACGCGACAAGCGACATGGCGTGGATTCGATCGGAACTGAGGCCGCCGCCCTCAACACATATTTTGTTGCCGATCGGTACAACCCCGATTTGTTGATTACTGCTGGCACGGCTGGTGGGTGGATGCATCAAGGTACCGAAATTGGCGATGTGTACGTGAGTGATCAGAAGTTTGTTCACCACGACCGGCGCATTGCTATTCCGGGTTTTGACGAATATGGCATTGGTTCGTACCCGGCGGTGCCAGCGGCTGGTCTTGCTCAGGCTTTAAACCTAAAAGTGGGCGTCGTTACCACGAGTAACTCATTGGATGAAAACGACGACGATCGACGTTTGATAGCGGCGAATGGGGGAGCGGTGAAAGAAATGGAAGCCGCCGCCGTTGCTTATGTCTGTGAAATGATGGCGATTCCGGTAATGGCCTTGAAGGCAATCACTGATCTCGTTGATCATCACACGGCGACTGCCGATCAATTCAATGCCAATCTGACGATGGCATCACGAAGACTCGCTGAGAAACTCCTACAAGTCATTGATTTCTGTGCGCCACGGATGGTTGCCGACCTGGCATGAGCCTGATAGATCAGGGGCGTTGCCGATGGCGTTATCTGCCCGTACACTTCAGGTTTCCGCCGCGGGGTGGAGCAGCCAGGTAGCTCGTCGGGCTCATAACCCGAAGGTCAGAGGTTCAAATCCTCTCCCCGCCACCAAATAAAAATTGGCCGCCCCTTGGGGCGGCCAATTTTTATTTGATTGGGGTTCGCGATTTGGGAGGAGCGAAGCGACGGTTCCTCTCCCCGTGTTGAAGGTGTGTGCGAAGCGACGGTTTCTCTCCCCGTATTGAAGGTGTGTGCGAAGCGACGGTTCCTCTCCCCGTGTTGAAGGTGTGTGCGAAGCGACGGTTCCTTACCCAGCACAATCGACGCAGTAGTTGTCGGCCTCGGGGGTGCCATTGAGGAATGCGGTGAACCATTCAACAAATCGCACACCGTTCATTTCTTCGGTGTAGAACTCTTCACCCACGGCAATGGTGTGATTGTCGCCTGGCGAGATCCAGTTTGCGACGTTGACGCCAGCTGCTTCAACCTTTGATTCATTCGTGCGCATGACAGAGACCAAGTCATCGGGGGATAGCCCAGCCATGCGAGCGAAACTGGAAAGGACATTGTCAAAAGCAAAATCGTGTCGGGCAAATGTGATTTTCGGATTATGTTCAGCGGCTTTGATGAATGTGTAGGCCGGAGTGAATTGATCAACGGTCAGGCCTTCTATTTCTGGCCAGTCGGGAAGAGTTTCGAGAGTTCCCCAATTGCCAACAACAAACCCCATAGCGTCGGGTACTGCACCCGAACTATCGGCAAAGACTTTGAGATCGGCATTTGGTAATTGATCTCCGGCCATGGCCGCAAACACCGGGGTGGGGAAAGAACCAGCACTTGAACCGGCAACAACAAGTTGTGCTGTATCGGGGAAACGCTTCATCATCGTGTCAAGCGCGTTAGAAGCATTGACGAATCCCTTGTGCTGAATCACAACACCATTGCCGTAGTCCTTGGTGATATTGCCAGAGTGCACATCGCCGGTGCAGTAGGGGATATAAACAGCCGAGTAATCGGCGAAAGGATTTTCTGGATTGCCAAAATCAAAAATTCCAGGAGTATTCTCGAGTTTTGATACAGGCGAAATGGTTTCGCTGTATGTGCCACTTCCAGGCGTACACATTTCTGCACTGAAACAAGCCCCGCCACCTTCGAGATAAAACAACACCTTGGTCGGACTTGCTTCACGAATGTAATAGTGAAAAGGACTCCCATCAGCACACATGCAATCGGCGGGGGCTTCAATGGTTTCCCAAGTCGGCGCAACAGGTGATTCGGTTGAAACAGGTGTTGTTGGCTCAGTTACTGCGACATCAGTCGTTGCAACTGCTTGCGTTGAAGGGCTGGCAGTGTCAGATGAACTCGAAGAATCATCACCACTACATGCGGCCAGTGCAAGCAAACCGAAAATGGCGATCGTTGCTCCGAAACGGACGGATGAATGTGAAACGTGACGTGATGTCATTGTTGACCCCCTGGTAACAAAGTCAGAATACAAAGTCAGCAGAGGTCTGCACGCACCGTAATTGTGAAGATCATGGGCGGAGCGAGCAAGTTGCGAGATACCGTTACACAGGTGTCTGAAGCCGAAGAACGTTCCCCTGGCTTTGTTGATGCTTCCGTACTGCCCAAACCATCTGATGCACGGATTGCGGTACGAGTGAGTCGTCCCGGTTTGCGGGCAATTCGTTCTGGTAGCCCATGGTTGTTTGACCAAGCAGTTGAATCACACAAACCAGCGGGTGCCATTGGTGACTTGGCTGTTGTATTCGACGACAATCGCCGTTTCGCGGCAATCGGATTGTGGGATCCCGAATCGCCGATCCGAGTCAAGGTGTTGCATGTTGGTAAGCCAGTGACCATTGATGACGACTGGTGGCGAAACAAAATGCAACAGGCGTTAGATGTGCGCCGTGAGTTGTTAAGCAATGGACTGACAACAGGTTTTCGCTGGGTCCACGGTGAAAACGATGGCCTTCCCGGATTGATCGTTGATCAGTACGCATCAACTGCTGTGATCAAGTTGTACACGGGTGCTTGGTTTGTGCATTTACGTTCAATCATGAAGGCATTGATTGAAGTCGGTTCTCTTGAGTGTGTCGTGATTCGCTTTTCGCGACTCGTTCGCGATGGTGAAACGTACGGCTTGGTTGATGGCGACACTCTGTATGGCGAAGCCCCAACCGAACCAATCATGTTTTTGGAGAATGGTCTTGCACTCGAAGCAGATGTTGTCTTTGGCCATAAAACCGGGCACTTCTTAGATCAACGTGACAATCGTGCGATCGTGCGCAATTTGGCGAGCGGTTGTCGAGTTCTTGACGTATTTTCAAGTACTGGTGGTTTCACGTTGTCTGCAGCAGCTGGTGGAGCGAAGTCAGTGCACATGGTCGATGTGAGCGCGCCAGCACTTGCTACTGCGCATCGCAATCTTGAGCACAACAAAGAAATTGGTTCAATCGCATCGTGCAAGGTAACTGATGTTCGTGGTGACGCATTTGCGGTTCTTGAAGACATGGTTGAACGCGGTGAGCAATTCGACATTGTGATTTTGGATCCGCCATCGTTTGCGCAAAATCAGGCATCAATCTTGCGGGCCTTGAGTTCATACGAACGCCTGGCGCGTCTTGGATTGCGACTTACTGCACCTGGCGGCACTTTGTTGCAGGCATCGTGTTCAAGTCGCGTCAACATTGATGAACTCGCAGATGCGGCGTATCTTGCGGCTCGAACTGCACAAGTTGAGATTGATGAATTCAAACGCACCGAACACGCGGTTGACCATCCAATCGGATTTGAATTTGGCGCGTACTTAAAGGCGATTTACTACAACGTCACGCCGTACCGCGACTAGCCGTTGACTTTAAGGAACTTGCTGAACTTTTTGCGCGGCTTGTTGTCGGCAGCAATCTTGCGGGCCATCTCGTGGAAGATCTTTCCGGCTTCGCTTTCGGGAGCAATCGCCGCGATCGGATGACCGTCATCGCCACCTTCGCGTAGCTGCTGCACAAGTGGCAGCTGTCCAAGCAAAGGAACATTGAGTTCATTGGCGAGTTCTTGGCCTCCACCGCTACCAAACAATTCGTACTTCTTGCCATCGTCGCCGGTGAACCATGACATGTTCTCAATGACTCCCTTAACGGGTAACCCAACTTTGGTTGCCATTGCCGCTGACAAGCGGGCAACTTTTTGCGCTGCTTGCTGTGGTGTCGTCACGACGTACACCTCGCCCTTGGGCAAGTACTGGCTCAAGCTCAATGCAATGTCACCGGTGCCGGGCGGCATGTCAATCAACAAGAAATCGGGCTCATCCCAAAAGACATCAGTTAAGAATTGTTCGAGGGCTTTGTGCAGCATTGGTCCGCGCCAGACGACTGCCTGACCTTCGGGAACAAAGTATCCAATTGAAATGCAACGAACTCCGTAGGCCTCTGATGGCAACAACATGCGATCAATTGCAACCGGATCATTATTTGCGCCAAGCATGCGCGGAATTGAATAACCGTAGATGTCGGCGTCGAGTACGCCGACAGTGTGACCCTGCGCGGCGAGAGCAACTGCGAGGTTGGTAGTGACGCTGCTCTTGCCAACGCCGCCTTTACCTGAAGAAATCAAAAGAGGACGAGTCTTGTTATCGGGGTCGGCAAACGGAATCGCGCGACCTTCAGCGTGACCATGCGCTTGACCTTGGCCAGCTGTTGAACCTGGATCGCCATGCAACTTCATGCGTAGTTCTTCGCGCTCTTGGTCGGTCATAACGGTGAAATCAAGATTGACGTTTGAAACTCCAGCGAGGGGAACGACTGCGCCCTTCACGCGATTGGTGATCTCATTTCGCAGCGGGCAACCTGCCACCGTGAGGGCAATCAGAATTGAGACGGTTCCGCCTTCAATCTGCACATCTCGCAACATGCCGAGATCGACAATGGAGCGATGGAGCTCGGGGTCTTCGACGGGACGAAGGGCTTCAACGACTTGTTCACGGGTGACGGACACGGGTGGGGGCTCCCTACTTCAGAATTTGCGCCAGAATTTGCACTACCGCGATAGGTATAATACCCACGTGCCAACTGTTCGCCCTCCTCAGACATCAGGTCACGGGTCACCATCTAAGTCGACGGGTGGATTCGCGGCGTCGGTCACGGCAATTACAAACGCCTTCGGCGACCCAACGCGGCGAGCGATCTATTTGTACGTCCGAGGGGTTGATGACGGTGTCACGGCCGCTGAAGTGGCATCAGAGTTCGACCTCCACCCCAATGTGGCGCGCCATCATCTCGACAAGTTGGCATCGGGTAGTTATGTCGATGTGGCGGTCGTTCGCCCACCAGGCGGCGGAGCTGGTCGGCCATCGAAGCGTTATTCGGCAGCGGCTGAATTACCCATGAGCGAGTTCCCGGTTCGTAGCGACGACTTGGTGCTGAGCTTGCTTGGCAAGACGCTTGCTTTATTGCCGACGCATCAGGCAGAAGTCATTGCTGAAGAAGTTGGCCAAGAGTACGGCCGGGCCATGGCCGCGGCTCTCACAGGTTCCGATCTTGAGGCTGGTCAGCGCAGCCTTCGTTCGGCAGTGCAAGCGGTCGCTGATGCTCTCACTGCTCACGGTTTTGCAGCCCACACCGAAAAGCGTAATAACCAGTTGCAAATCATCAATAATCACTGTCCTTTTGGCGACGTGGCGATTGAGCATCCGGTGATTTGTGCGGTCGATCGTGGCATGGTGAAAGGGATGTTGAGCGCGCTTTATGGCGATGCCGACGTGTCAACCATGGAATCGTTGGCGCAGGGCAATACTTTTTGTGCCACTGCCGTCTGACGTGAAACCCGCTGGGGCGGTAGCGTCTCATCTACGTTGTTGGCAGCAGATTCTGCCGACATCGCTTTAACAGGAGGCATATCGTGGACATTCGTATCGGCGTTACCCAAGCTGCTCGAGAGATTTCGTTGGAGCAGGCAGATGACGAGCGCGATGCCACTAAGGCCAAGGTTGAAGCAGCCTTGTCGGGCGCCGTTGACGTTTTGTGGCTTGTTGACAAAAAGGGTCGCACTGTCGGTGTGCCAGCCGCCAAAATTGCGTACGTTGAAATTGGTTCTGTCGAAGGAGATCGCCGCATCGGCTTTGGCGGATGACGCACTTCTTAGTTCTCAATCGTCGGGGATGACTCGGCGCAGGTCGGTTTTCGGGCAGACTCGTAGGTATGGCAACACTTGCCGAACTACTTCGACAACACACTGAACTATCCAAAGACGACAGCGCGCATTTGCAACAACTGATCGGTGAATGGGGCATGCTCGCCGACCTGTGTTTCGCCGACATGATCTTGTATCTTCGCAATCTCGATGGCGATTGGGTCGTTGGGGCGCAGGTTCGTCCTGCGACTGGTCAAACGATTTATCGCACTGACTTGGTGGAATCGCTGGCCAACCCAGCCGAATCGGAGTTGTTGAGTCGCGCATTGTCAACTGGAGCGATTAGTGAAGGTGAATTGCACAAGCATGAGATGTTTGATTCGGTTCATGTACTCGCGATTCCAGTTCGTGGCACTGATGGACCTATTGCAGTTTTGACCCGCGAGTGGTCGTCTAAAACCAGTCGTCAACCGGGCGAACTTGAACGCACGTACCTTTCGATCTTCCAGCGCATTGCCGAGATGATCACCGAAGGGACCTTTCCGTTCCCAGGACGTGCCGCCGACTTGAGTGCCGCCCCCCGAGTGGGTGACGGTGCTGTGGTGCTCGATGAAAATGCGATTATCCGCTACGCGTCTCCGAATGCGGTTTCGGCACTTCACCGAGTCGGGATCACCGCAAATGTTGTGGGTCAATCGCTCAGCGAACTCGGATTCGCCGACAGTCCAGTACGTCAGGCATTTGAACGGTATGAACCAGTCATCGAAGAGTTTGATCAGACTGCCGATGTGACATTGCTCGTGCGTTGTATTCCGATCATTTCAACTGAAGTCATTACGGGTGGAATGTTGCTCATACGCGACGTCACCGAAGTGCGTCGACGTGACCGAATGCTGTTGTCGAAAGACGCGACGATTCGAGAGATTCACCACCGAGTAAAGAACAACCTGCAGACAATTTCTTCACTCTTGCGTTTACAGGCTCGACGCCTTGAATCCCCAGAGGCAAAAGCAGCAGTCCAAGAAAGTGTGCGACGTATTCGCACTATTGCTCTCGTACACGAAACGTTGTCGCGCGAAACTGGCGAAGATGTTGCGTTCATTGAAATCGTGCGACCACTGATGCGTTTGGCCGAAGAAGGATTGCAGTCGCCAGATCGACCCGTGCGATTCATTGTGCAGGGCGATGGCGGACGATTGCCGGCAACTATTGCAACTCCGCTTTCGGTTGTGCTGACTGAACTCTTGCAAAATGCGGTTGATCACGGATTCCCCGAGGGAAGCGACGGCGGAACAGTCGTCGTGCAATTGGGCGGTGACGACGATGAAATTCAAATCAAGGTCATCAACGATGGCCGGGGACTAGATCCGTCTTTTGATTTGAATGGTGCGACCGGACTCGGGTTGTCTATTGTGCGAACTTTGGTAACGACTGAGCTCAACGGCTCAATTTCAATTCGCGCTGGCGCACCTGAGGATTTTAATGCAGTAGGAATTGAGGCTCATCGCCGCGGCGATGGAACAGTTGTTGACTTGCGCCTACCGCGCTAAACCAAAAACTTCTCAGGAAGCGAATGAACGAGCTGCCAACTGGGCAGCGCGATTACGTGCAGCAATCTTGCGACGAATGTCGCGACGTTCTTCCTCGGAGGTTCCGCCCCAGACACCAGAGTCTTGGTTGGTTTCGAGTGCGAACTCAAGACAGCTCACTTGAACTGTGCATTCGTTACAGACTTGCTTTGCTCGGTCAATTTGTAGAAGCGCTTGACCGGTTGTTCCTATTGGGAAAAACAGATCGGGATCGGTGTCACGGCAAACGGCTTCATCGCGCCATGAATAATCGGCGGAACCAAGTGCAAGTGAAGAGGCAAGGATTGACACGGTGTGCTCCAGGCAAGTTAGGGGGTGAGGGGTTGTATAACTGACAGAAAATTCAGATGCCTGAATGAACTGGCTGCCTGAATGAACTGGTTGTCTGAATGAACTGACTGTTCAAGGTTGGCAAACAACAGATGAACACGCAAGGGGTCAGGTCATATTTTTTCGTCACAGGACAGATTTTTTTCGAACATAAAAAATATAAATGTTCTTGTTGGTGTGTAATCAGAGTTAACTCAAGGTATGGGAATTCAGGTACTCGCTCACCGTGGCGCATCGGCCGCCGAGAAGGAAAACACAATTTCTGCCTTTAAACGTGCAGTTTTGATGGGTTCTGATGCAGCGGAGCTTGATGTGCGGCGGACTCTTGACGGCGTTTTGGTCGTACATCACAATGCGACACTCGATGACGGGCAAATCATTTCGCAAGTCAAATATTCGGAATTGCCCGACCATGTGTGCACGCTTGATGAAGCACTTGATGCATGCGTGCCGATGTGGGTCAACGTTGAAATCAAGAATGACCCCAAAGAACCCGACTTTGATGCGAGCGAATCAATTGCTGATCAAACCATTACTTGCCTTGAACGGCGTCCCGAAGGAGATGACCGTTGGTTGATTTCTTCGTTCCGTCGCGAGACCATCGATCGTTGTCAACAACTTCGACCGACCATCGCAACTGCATGGCTAACAGTTGGTGTTCGTTCCGACGAATTTGACTCGGTGTTACCTGGCCTTGTGAAGAGTGGGCACAGTGCATTACATCCTTGGGTCAATTTTGTAACTCAGGAAACTGTAGACGCATGCCACCAACATGGTCTTGCACTCAACACATGGACTTGTGACGATCCGAAGAGAATGGCAGAACTCATTACATGGGGCGTTGACGGAATTTGTACCAACGTTCCTGATATCGCACTGCAAGTACGCGATCAGTCTTCGAGTATTTGATCAGCAGGCTGAACGGGGAAAAGTAATTTCACTGCCTCTGGCACATGCCTGAAATGCAAACGCGTTGATTCACCTAGATAGTCGCCGTCTACTTGGTATGGAAATGGCTCGGGATTTTCAACGATGAGTTCATGTACATCGTTGAAACACGCAACGTGCTTGCTCGGAGTGACTCCGCCACCTTTCAGTGCGCCGGCAAGTGTGCGAATAATCGCGATGGCTGACATCGTGCGGAAAGTAACTGCAACCAACGGTTTGTCAAGGCCCGCTGCTGGTGACAAATCAAGAGGACGATTACCCAAGAACGAATATGGATTCGTATTCAGAACAATGGTGAAGTAGCCGTCATCAACGAAACGTGATGGGTCGTAGTTGAGGTTCTCATTGTCAGTGAGTCCACCAGGACCACCGATCGCCGAATCGGCAGCAACGCTGAAATGCGGATGATGACGATCGTATTTATTGAGCCACGTGTGTAACGCTGCGTAAATGAAAAGTGGATGCCCAGCCCAACGTTTCAGTGATGCACGTGTTTCGACAGTGCGCACGACGGCAGCGTCGTAACCGATGCCGGTATGGAAACAAAAGAAACGACCGTTGACGCGACCCAGACCGATTGGACGAATATTCGCCTCGGGATCTTCGAGGCCGGCAACGAGCAATGAGGCTGCAGCGACGGGGTCATTGGGGAGACCGATGGTTCGCGCAAAAACATTGGTGCTACCACCGGGCAAAACGCCAAGAGCGGTATCTGAGCCAGCGACTCCAGTAGCGACCTCGTTCAGGGTTCCGTCACCGCCAAACGAAATGACGAGATCGATGCCTCGGTGGGCGGCATCTTGGGCGAACCGGGTGGCATGCCCACGGCGGTTGGTCTCAACGATCTGGACATCGTGTTGCCTCGACAAGGCCCGATGCACGATGACCGTGTTTCGCGCCGTGACCGAGGAGGCAAAGGAGTTGACGACCAGCAGAATCCGCACCGCATGAGACCGTACCAGCCCATTTGGCGAGGAGTTGAGCCGACGCCTCGCCGAGTAGGTCGGGAGTCACTTGTTTAGATGTCAGAAGGGTTGTGTGAAACCGTGCACAAGGCGCAAGAATGGCGAACTATGAACGTAATCGTCTGTGTGAAGCAGATCCCCGACCCCGCCAACCCCGGAGCCCTTGACGCCTCGTCAAACACGCTCAAGCGCGAAGGCAAATTGATCCTTGACGAGTCCGACAGCTATGGCGTTGAAATGGCCTTGCAGTTGGTTGATGCAGCGGGCGGCGGTGAGGTCAGCTTGGTGTCGATGGCACCGAATAGCGAGACTGCTGGCTTGCGCACCGCGTTGGCGATGGGTGCTTCGAAAGCAGTTCTCGTTTCTGATCCAGCACTCCAGGGTTCAGATGCGCTGACGACGGCAAAGATTTTGGCTGCAGCGATTCAGCGTTTGGGTGGTGCCGATTTGATCATCGCCGCAACCGAATCAAGCGATGGATACACCGGAACCGTTCCTGAGCAAATCGCTGAAGTTCTCGGATTGCCATCAGTAACTTTCGCCAAGAAAGTTTCCATCGAAGGTGGCGTCTTGAAGGCCGATCGTCAGACCGAAGAAGGTTATGACGAAGTGACCTGCCCACTGCCCGCACTCATCTCGGTGACCGCTGGTGTTGTTGAGCCGCGTTACCCAAGCTTCAAAGGCATCATGGCCGCAAAGTCAAAGCCTGTTGATGAAGTAACTGCCTCCGATCTTGGCGTGACTCCCGTTGGCTGGGCCGGCGCTGGTCAGCAGATCAGCAACGTTGCACAAGCTGAAGCTCGTGCCGCAGGTGAAGTCATCGAAGATGACGGCGAAACATTCGGCAAGATCGTGACCTTCCTCGAAGGTTTGAAGGTCATCTGAAAACCGCTTGCGGTTTGATGATCTACAACTACAACTACTTAACGACGACAAAGAACGAGAACGGACAGAACAATGGGAATTAGCAACATTTGGGTATTCGCTCAGGTCGCAAATGGCGCACCAACTTCAGGTTCACTTGAATTGGTCACCAAGGCTCGCACTCTTGGCGGATCAGTGAGCGTGTGGGTTGCCGGTGACGGGGCCTCGGTCGCTGGTGCACTTGGCGAATACGGCGCAAGCAAAGTTTTCGCAGTTGACTACGGTCAGAACTTGGCAGGAGTTGCCGTTGCTTCGGCAATGAAGGCAACGATTGACGGCGGCGAATCGCCCGATCTCGTCATGTTCCCGCAGTCTTATGAAGGTCGCGATGTGATGGCTCGTTTGTCGGTCAAACTTGGTCGCACCGTGCTCACCAACAGTGTTGACATTGAAGTTGCTGGGGATTCAGTTTCAGCTACCACTCCAATCTTTGGTGGCAACACTTTGGTTACGACAACCTTCACCGGTGGTGCTCCGTATTTGGCAGCATTCCGCCCGAAGTCATTCAACCCTGAAGCGTCAGGTGGCGCAGCAGCCGCAGTGCAGGCCGTCAGCGTTCCCGATCTCGGTGCAACCGGAACCGCCAAGGTCACCGCAGTGCATGTTGAAGAAACGACTGGCCCCAAGCTTGACGAAGCCAACGTGGTTGTGTCGGGTGGACGTGGACTTGGCGAAAGTGCCAACTACGCAATGATCGAAACTTTGGCCAAGTTGCTCAAGGGTGCGCCTGGTGCATCACGTGCAATCGTGGACGCTGGATGGGTTCCGTACAGCTACCAAGTCGGCCAGACCGGCAAGGTTGTGAAGCCGAGCGTGTACATCGCTGCTGGTATTTCTGGCGCAACTCAGCACATGGTGGGTATGAAGGGTTCAAAGAACATCATCGCCATCAACAAGGACAAGGAAGCGCCGATCTTCGGAATTGCCGACCTCGGAATCGTTGGCGACGTGCACAAAGTTCTGCCCAAGCTGATCGAAGCACTCCAAGGCCGCTGAGTCGACCTTCTTACTGCCCCAATTCACCCACTTTGGAATCTCGTAACCGCCCAGCGGTAGCCAGATTCCAAAGTGGGCGTTTTTTGCCACTCTGTACAAATAGTCGCGCTGTGCGCGCATATTTGTACAGAGTGGCTTTATTTGTGGGGTGAGTTGGCGGGGTCGTGGGCGAGGAGAGCGACTGCGATGTCGTTATCGGGGTCCTCGGCGGCCAGGGCCAATTCATAGGGATAATGACCCCCCGTATCGACTCGGAACCAACGCAAGGCCTGAGCGGTGTCACCAACTTCGTGAGCCAAATCGCCAGCGTCTCGTAGTTCGTCCCAATCTTCGGTAAAGCCACCTATTGCGGCGAGTAACCACCACACGCCGAAGCGACCGAGCGCTGCGCCACGCCGACGTCCGTGAGTGCCCCCCGACGACCCGGACCATGCCAACCATTGCACTGCCTGTTCAGTGGTCAACTGGGTCACTCGAAAAGAGCGATATCCCAAAGCACTCATTGCATCGTTAACTGTTCCATCAACCACAACTGATGTCGCCTGACCACCAGATGATGACGTCCAAGGTTCAACCAGGGATCGCAACGCATCACGGACAAATGGATCGTCAACGATCATGTCCTCGAAAACTTCATCAGCCTCGATATCGGTCCATGTATGTCGCCAGACATCGCTTGGACACGGTGCTTCAATTCCATTATCTGAATACGTCGCAACTGGATAGGTGGGTTCCCAGGTTTGTAGTTCGAGCGGAAGATCTAAAACATCAAGCACATCGCCGATCGAGGCGCGATCAATGACTTCACCACGAATCGCACGTTCGTGGGCAATGAATGCCGAGCGTGGTCCAGCGGCGAGCAATGTTTGCAAGTCATGCCACGAATGATTCTGTGAAACGACCTCAGTCAACGGACCAATGGTGAAACGGCCGGCATCTTCTTGTAGAACCTTGGCCGCCCACTCAGTACTTGCATGTAACGCCAAACGGTATTCGGCCAAAGTCGCAGCTGGCCACACTTGGCGACCAGTCTGTGTTGCCAGTTGAGCACGTTCGCGAATACGAAAGAGACCTTCCCAATCGCGTGTTTCGCACCGAGCATCAATCAGTCGTACCAATCCATCAAGATCAGACCGATCAATGAGCGGGTCAAGATCTTCGTCATGCATGATTGTTCGCCACCGGTGTCAGGTCTAAGTGTTTAGACCATTGGCCAGGGGTAGCGCTGACCAGATGCATCAATGGGGAACATACCACCTTGGGCGAGCATTGCAGCACGCTCAATCATTGCTTCAATTTCATCGGCATCAAGAAGTGCTGCCACGTCGAGTGGTGGGTGATCAACAACACGTTGAATTTTCTCTAACAAATCGGGGCCAATTGCTTCTCCGCCGAACTCCCATATCACCGTGCGCAATTTGAACTCGGCCGAAAAACACAAACCTTGATCAATTCCCCAAATGCGATCGTCGCTGTCAATGAGGCAATGTCCACTTTTGCGGTCAGTGTTATTGGCGACAATGTCAAAAGCCGCCATCTTGCGAAACTGATCGTGCAGGTCTTCGCGCGATTCGAACAACGTGAAGTAGTGCTCTTCAAAACGGGCATCAATGAACCATTGCAAAGAACCGATTCCAAAAGGACCATCACGTTCAATGGTCGGTGGGATGACATGTACTTCCATGGCCTCAGACAAAAGATAGGCAGCTATCTCGCGTTGATATAGGCCTGATGGAAAATCCCACAGCGGTCGTTCTCCGCGCAATGGCTTGTAGATAGCTTGACCGACTTGATCACCAAGCGTCAGCTTCACCAGAAAAGTTGCGTTGCTGCTATACGGCATGCGACCTTCGACTTCAATGTCACCGTGCTGCAGTAAATCCAAAATATTCATGATGACGATTCGGACTGGTCAGTTCATTCGTGGGCAGAAGTGGCCGTCGGCGTTGATGGGTAGTCCACAAAATTCACAGTCGGGGCGACCAGCTGAAACGATGCGATCAGCATTGTCACAAAATGCCATTGCTTGGGCGCGCGTCATGCTGACTCGTGCTCGTGACCCAGGAATATTCTCCATGGGGTCGTCGTCGTTGTCATCATCGTCATCATCTTGGAACTCGTCGTCGTCGTTTTGTGTGAGCGGAGCGAATTCTTTGAGATGTAAAACAAAGTCATCATTTTCGCGGTTGAACTCAAGTGCGACGGCCCCTAAAACAAAAGCTTCTTGAATTGGTTCAGTGAGTTGCATCACTGAGCGAGGGGGTTGCCCTTCGGGAATTGGCAAGTGGGCGAGGGCACGGCGAAGGTATTTTGCAATCGCTGCCACTTGTTGTTTTTCACTTCTGATCGTCACTATTCGAGCACCTGCTCGTGCCTGTATATAGAACGTACGTTGTCCAGGTTCGCCAATAGCCCCCGAAGTAATGACATCAACAAAATCAAAATCAGCGAAAAAATCCATGTTCTATCTCATGAAGGACGAAGATCGCCGAGCGATCCGCCGGTGGAGTTGACGTTGAGAACGATTGGTCCAGCAACGGTATATGCAATTGCCGAAACTGAACAAGTGCTGATGACGATCCGTTGGAAAAGATCAATATGCGTGCCCATGGCATGAGCAACCGCTGCTTTGATGGGATCGGCGTGTGAAACGCAAACAATGACCCCGCCTCGATGTTGTGCAGCCAAACGATCAATTGCCGAGACCATTCGCGTCTGCATTTCAGTGAAGCTTTCACCATTCGGGAAACGAAATGTTGATGGTGCGCGTTGCACAGTTGACCATTCGGGAAGCTTCATGAGTTTGCTGAGTTCGGCACCGGTCCAATCACCGAACTCACATTCAAGTAGGCCCTTATCAATTTTCGTGCGAAGACCTAGTGCCTTGGCGATAGGCGCAGCAGTTTCGCGAGCGCGTTCAAGAGGAGACGCATAAATCGCGTCAACTTTTTTCAATCCAGCGATACGTTCGGCAACCGCTTCGGCTTGTTTGATTCCGACGTCAGCGAGATGTAGCCCGGCGGCGCGACCAGGCAAGAGTTTCCCAGTCGTCGGAGTTTGCCCATGACGAACGAGCAACACCAATGTTGACGATGGTGGGGCGGTTTTCGTTGTCTTTTTGGCAGTCATAACATGTGCCAACCTAGTGGCAATTCAAAGACTTTGTCCTGTCAGCGCTCAAGAGCGATTCGAGTTGCGGTCGCTGCTTGTGTAATTGCTGCGGCACCATCGTCGACAAATTGGCTCATTGAAAAGAATCCATGGACCTGTCCGTAATAGCGCGTTAACGAACATGAGACGCCGGCCTCATTGAGGCGATTGGCGTATTGCTCGCCTTCGTCGCGAAGCGGATCGTATTCGGCGGTAATGACGATGGCGGGTGGTGCTGAGGCCAAGATTGCCGCGTCAGCAAATAGTGGTGAGACGCGTGGATCTGTTGGCGAACCAATGGAACCGCTGAGGTAGTGATCACAGAACCACTTCATGCCACCAGCTGTCAGGCGAAAACCTTCGCCGTTGTCTATGTAACTTTGTGAACTACGCGTTGCATCAGTGACTGGGTAAATCAACATCTGAAATTTCAGTGGTACTGGTTGCAAGTTGGCAACTGCTGCCGCCAAGTTTCCTCCAGCAGAGTCGCCGCCGACTGCGATACGCGACGCATCAATGCCAAGTTCACTGGCGTGGGCGTGCGCCCAACGCAATGCAACGATGCAATCATTTAAGGGCTCAGGAAATGCGAACTCGGGAGCGAGACGGTAGTCAACTGAGAGCACCGCGTGGCCCATTGATTGTGCGAGTTTGCGGCACACATCATCGTGGGTATTGATACTTCCGAGCACCCAGCCACCACCGTGGTAAAACACGAGCAAACCGATGTCAGTGCGATTATTCGGACGATACAAACGAGCTGGCACACCATCAGCATCAACATCGCGAATTTCGTGAAGTTCAACCATTGATGGAGCAGTCATCATTTCCATACCAGCGCGAGCGACAACTGGTTCTTGAGTTTCAAGTGCGGGAGCATTGAGTTGCTCGAGCGCGACGAGGAGTGCTGCGGTTTGTTGGTGAAGTGCCATGGCAATATCTTGCCATTGACGAGCCCTCTACTTCGTCTTCAGACTGTTTTCGCTTCCGGCAAAGAGTCTTTTAAGATTTGGGACATGACGCCACACAACAAAGGCGCATAAGCCAACACCGGTCAGAACTTCTCCCACTGGCCGACCGATGATGATTTGTGAAACAGGAAGACCTATTGCGATCGCTAATGAACCAAGTGATGCCTTCTTGGTGACCTTTGCGGTGATGAGCCAGAGCAACGTCATCGCCACGCCAAGAAGCGGGTACAGAGCGATCATTCCGCCGCCAGCTGTCGCAACACCTTTGCCACCTTTGAACTTTCGCGTGACCGGGAAAACGTGGCCGACAACTGCTGCGCACGCCAAGGCCAGCGCGCCGGCGTATCCAGCGATCCAAAAACCAATGCCTACCGACACCGCGCCTTTGAGCCCATCCAAAACGAACACCAAAATGCCAAGCTTCCGGCCAAGTAACCGACCGACGTTGGAAGCCCCCGGATTTCCCGAACCAGAAGTCGTGATATCGATGCCGCGACTACGAGCAATCAAAACTGCACTGGGGAAAGTTCCGAGCATGTAGGCGACGGGTATGAGAAACAAAATGGCAATCACTGGTTCTATCTTTATGGCTCGCACCAGACGAATGGCGGACTATCGCGCACTCGCAAATTTTGGGTATGGGTATCGCGCTGGCACGCGCGCGAGATGGGTACTCTGCCATCAATGTCTGATGTCCCGAATTACGGTGAAAACGCGCCCCGAATACGGCGCAGCACCTCAACGTCGGCCTTTGGCGCATCAAAACGTGAGGGTCATGATGCTTCGGCTTTTTATGCGCGTTTTCGAACACCAGATATCTCGGCAGATGAGACATTGGCAGATCCATTAACGGTCGATCCAGTTCGTAATCAGATCTTCGTTGGCGATTCGCGTGACATGTCGCAGATCCCCGATAACTCAGTAGGACTTGTCGTTACCTCGCCGCCGTACTTCGCGGGCAAGGCCTATGAAGAGGCCTTGGGTGAAGGACATATCCCAGCCGACTATGTCGAGTATCTCGAGATGCTCACTGACGTATTCGCCGAGTGCCGTCGTGTTCTTGAACCTGGTGGGCGGATCGTTGTCAACGTTGCCAATCTTGGTCGACGCCCATTTCGTTCACTTGCCTCTGATATCACCACGATCTTGCAGGACGAACTTGGATTGTTGTTGCGTGGTGAAGTCGTGTGGCTGAAGCAACGGGGCTCTTCAGGGAGTTGTGCGTGGGGATCTTTCAGGTCGGCGACGAACCCAGTGTTACGCGATACAACCGAGCGTTTGATCATGGCTAGTAAAGGTCGATTCGATCGAGCGATCTTGCCAGCGAAGCGTGCGAAGCGTGGTTTTCCTTCGGTGTCAACTTCGACATCGGACGAATTTGTTGAGGCAACAATTGATGTGTGGGAAATACAGCCTGAAAGTGCAACTCGCGTGAATCACCCGGCACCGTTTCCAGTCACTCTTGCCGAGCGGTGTATAGATCTGTATTCATTTAAGGGAGATCTCGTTCTTGACCCGTTCATGGGCTCGGGTTCAACCGCAGTTGCCGCGTCGCGTTTATCGCGTTCGTTCGTTGGCTTTGACACTGATGAGAATTACGTTGCTCGGGCTTTGGATCGTGTAGTCAACGAAGGTCAGCCGCGAACCGATACGGAGAATCGTTCAATACGCGATGTCGTTGAGGACGTTTTGACGAGCAACGGTTTCACCAAAATTGTGTGGGGGGCTCGCATGCTGACGGGTTTTGAAGCCACCGGTCGAGCAATCCGTAATGACGGTTCAACAATTATCTTTGACATCGCTGGTGGTTTAACAAATGTGCGACCGGGGTTGTCTCGTGGCGATTTATTGTGGCGGGCGATCGGCCGCGGTGCAGTGATCGCCGAACTGGAACCGCACACTCCATTCATCATTTTTACGTCGGGGCTACCTGAGAAATTGAGTGGCGGTAACGCACTGGCGATGGTCGTGGGACCGGGTCGGCCGATTGCTGCGGTGATTGATGTCCGCAATCAAGAAGCAGCCCAAAACCACTCCGCCTTGGGTAAATAGACCACCGGAAACGGGGGGTTTTCGCGCCCAATGGTTTAGAGGGCGAGGGCGGCGCGGCGGGCTTCGAGGATTGCTTCAAGAATTGTTCGCGGTGCAACACAGTCGCCCACTTGAACTGAACCATCTATTGGAGTCGTCGGCAATCTGAATCCTGCATCGACAACAGCAGCACATTCAATTTCGGCAATTTCACCTGAGAAGCGATCTTGGACACGAACAACCAAAAGTGAATCGCGTTTGGTCACTGTACGCACCACACTGCGGCGTTGAATACGAGCTCCTCGTTGCGCGAGGCGCACATTGGCTGGTGCTAAATCACCAGTACGCGACAACTCGTTGCCAGCAATATTGTCGGGTGTTACCAAAATCGCTCGCTCACCAAGTTCTTCGGCAAGCGCAACTCCGATGGGTCCGCCAATCGGGTCAAGAATGACTACGACACCAGTCTCTGGAAGTGCTGAATTTCCACGCCGAATTTCAGCAATGTCAAGAACTTCGGTGCCGGACGTGATTTCGTATTCGCTGACACCACGTTGAGCTCCCGTGGCTTGAATAACTACTTGAGAATTGGGCAACGAAGACGAATTAAATTCGCGATTGAGTTCGACTTGAACTCCGAGTCGTTCAATTTCAGATTGCAACCAGGAAACTAACGGTTGGCCCAGACCAGCGATCGCGGCGATACCACCAATGCGTGATGACTTTTCAATGATGGTCACAGAATGACCCCGTACTGATGCGACGCGAGCAGTCTCAAGACCGGCAACACCCGCGCCGATCACGGTGATGTGTCGGGAGGAACTGGCTGGTTGATACCAATCGGGATCTTGCGATTCGTGTCCAGAAGTTGGCTCGGCGATACAAGTTACGATCGGATTACGGGCGTCGCGAACTTGGCAGGTTTGATTACAGCGAATACATGGGCGAATTTGATCGTGCTGTCCATTTTTGATTTTCTGCACGAGATCTGGATCGGCGATTTGCGCGCGAGTCATCTCAACTGCATCACACACGCCGTCGTTAATGGCCCATTCGGCTTGACTGACATCAACAATTGAGCCTTGCAAGAACAGTGCGGTGGAATCGGGTAAGACAGCACTTAATGCACGACAGGTGTCAACGTTGAAGCCGGTTGGTTCATGAAAGTCAGGTCGAGTTTTCTCAGCAGAGAAAATTGAACCTCGGACAACAACTATGTAATCAATACCTAGCTCGCAGAGTTCGCGGGCGATTTCGGGAGCCATCTCTGGAGTGATTCCGGCCCACGGAGCAAGCTCGTCACACGACAACCGCAAACCAACAATTGCATCAGGGCGTACCGCAATCGCCGCGCTGCGTACTGAATGGACAACTTGTCGGGCGAACAACATGCGATCGGCGTATTCATCTCCGCGCTGATTGGTGAGACCCGACAAAAACTGACGTACCAAACTGTGTTGGCCAGCGTTGATCTCAACACCATCACACCCGGCACCGATTGCGAGACGAGTGGCTTCACCGAAACCCTCAATCACCGCCACAATGTCGTCGTGTTCCATCCACTTTGGAACTTCACGTGAGTTAACTTCGGGCACGCGTGAAGGTGCCCACAGCGGTTGTTGCGAATAAGCCGAAGAGCCCTGTCCGCCGGCGTGGTCGAGCGATGCGATGACGAGCGAGCCATGGTGGTGACAGGCCTCGGCAATATCGGCCCAACCTGAAGTGCAACGACTGGCAAGCGGTGCGCGCTCGTATGGCCAATCACTGTCGTGAACGCTTGCACCTTCAACAACGATGACTCCACATCCACCGATAGCGCGGCGTTCGTAGTACGCAACATGGTCACCAGAGAATGAACGTTCGTCGGTACCCAAATTGGTGACATGAGGTCCGAACATCACCCGATTGGGTGCGGTGCGAGAGCCGATTGAAAGTGACTGCACTAATGACATCGCTGACAGTCTCGCCGATTTTGGACGAAATCGGAAACTTCTGGTCGATGATTCTGAATTTGTCAGGGACCATAAATGGGTAGCGTCATCGTGGTGAAAGGCATGTGGCAATCGTGGTGGGTGCGAGTGTCGGTCATTGCTGGATTCGGCTTACTTGTACGTCTGGCCTTCGTGCTTGGTATTACCCGTTTTGATGAGCCAGTGGGCGATCAGTTGTACTACTCGGCCCAGGCGCTGACGAACGCGCGCGGCGAATGGTTCGAGCAGCCATTTGCCCAAGGAATGCCAGCCGCTGATCATCCGCCATTGACGTCGTTCCTTTTAACTCCAGTGACTTGGTTGACCGAGGCATCAGGCTCTTTCATTACGGCCCAGCGGCTGACGATGACCTTGATTGGTGTCGTCTCAATTGTGATCATGGCAATGATCGGACGCTTGCTCGCCGGCGACAGGGTCGGGACCATTGCAGCAATCATCACTGCGGTCTACGCCAATGTGTGGGTGAACGATGGTCTCATCATGGCCGAGACTCCCACTTTTTTTCTGGTCGCAGTATCAATCTTGCTGGCCTTGACATATCGGCGCCGCCACGACATTGTTTCGTTGCTCGGGCTTGGTGTCACTGCAGGTCTTTTGGCATTGACTCGGCCCGAACTAGCTGTCGTCACTGTCTTGGGTGCGGCACTCGTATTCAGTGTGGCAAGTGCAGATCTCTCATTGGCAACGCGCTCCAAGCGTGCTGCGATTGTGCTTGCCACTTCACTGGTGATCGTTTCGCCATGGATACTTTGGAATCAGTCACGTTTCAGTGACTCGGTATTCATCTCAACTAATGATGGTTTGACATTGGCTGGCGCAAACTGTGACTCAACGTTTTACGGCGACGTTGGTGGTTGGGATATTTGGTGCGCATATGAAACGCCGGTTCCAATTGATGCCGACGCTTCACTTGCTTCAAAACTGATGCGCCGTGATGGCGTGGCATATTTGCGTGATCACATCGGTCGGTATCCAACGGTTGCGGCAGCGCGAGTCGCTCGTGTTTTGAGCGTTGGTTTCATTGGCTCAAATAACAACGCGGCAAAATCAGAGGGACGTCCAACTGGGGTTTCAATGCTTGGCGTGATCCAATTCTGGTTAATCGTGGTTGCTGCTGGTTTCGGACTACGGCAGTTATCAAACCGAACTGACCGAATCATCTTGGCGGTTCTTTTGCCGTTCGTCATTTTGGTGGCGATGGTGGCAAACGCCTACGTGCGTTTTCGTTTACCGGCTGAGGTTGGACTCATCGTGTTAGCTGCAGTTGGAATACAGCAGATGCTCAATGCGAAGCAGAAACCGGCAACTTCTTTCGCGTCAGAGTGACGGGCTTTGAGTGATCCATACTCGGCTTGGGTTCTGAACCGCGCGAGATGATCGAAAGTGCTTCGTCGGCATCTCCGCCCACACATTCAGGGTCGGGCCCGTCAAGTGGAAGTCCGGTGAAGAACTTTGCGGCCATGCATCCGCCCTGACATGCGTCGAAAGCACCACACGATGCGCACGCGCCAGCAGATTGTGGTTCACGTAATGACAAGAACAAATCACTTTGTTTCCACACTTTGGCAAAGCCGCCTTCGTCGCGCACATTGCCGGCTTTGAATTCATCGTGAATGACGAATGGGCAGGCGTACACATCGCCGATGGGGTCGATGAGACACACCACTCGTCCAGCGCCACACATGTTGAGTCCGGGAAGTGATTCACCAAGAGCATTGAGGTGGAAGAACGAGTCGCCAGTTAGAACATTTTCGCCATGCTTCAACAACCAGTTGTAAATTTCGCGTTGTTGCGCATTGGTCGGATGAAGTTCGTGCCAGGTATCAGCACCACGACCAGCGGGGCGCAAACGGGTGATACGTAACTGCGCACCGTAATGGTCGGCCAATGCCTTGAATTGATCAAGCTGCGACACATTGTGGCGAGTCACGACTACCGAAATTTTGAATTGTCCGAAGTTGGCAGCCTTCAGATTTTCCATGGCACGAATTGCCATGTCATAAGAACCCTCGCCACGAACAGCGTCGTTGGTTGCTGCATCAACACCATCAAGGCTGATCTGGATATCGAGGTAATCCATGGCCGCAAGACGCCGTGCTTTTTCTTCATCAATGAAAGCGCCATTGGTGCTGAACTTCACACCGATGCCGTTAGCAACTGAGTACTCAAGCAATTCAAAAAAGTCACGGCGCACCATTGGCTCGCCGCCACCGATATTGATATAGAACACTTGCAAATCGCGCAAATCATCAAGAATCTTTTTTGCTTCTTCGGTTGAAAGCTCACGCTCATCGCGTTGACCACTTGATGACAAGCAATGGACGCACTGCAAGTTGCAGGCATACGTAAGTTCCCAGGTCAGACAAATTGGCGCGTCAAGACCGCGCTTCATTTCTTCAACTAGTGATTTTGCGCTCACGCACGACCTCCGATGTTTCGAGCGATGACAAGGCGGCAACAAATGACGGCCAACGCTCTGGGGCTACTCCGCATGCAGTCAATGTTGACTGCACGTCGGGATGTGAATTAAGTGATTGCACCACGGTGACGACGTCGGGGTGCTTCAGGAAAATCAGTCGGCGATTGCCGTAGTGATATGCCAGCGCGCCGAAAGTTTCTGGACGAACCGCTACTTGCGGATGGATTTCGAGAACTGACTCGAGAGCGACAGACATGACGGTCTCGTTTGCCGTAAACGCGAGGCTCAGTAGACGCCGCACATGCCATCGATGGAAATTTCCTCGATGAGCAGTTCGGCTTCAATGGCGGGGGTGTCCCCAACTACATGGGCGACAGGGGAGTCTTCGATGACAGAAGTATCTGCGGTGACAATCGGGCTTTCCATGTCTTGAAGCGTACAACGCGCCGACTCACGAGCGACTACCGTTCGCCTGATCTAATATGAATATCAATTCGGGTCATCGACACGATGACCACCTAGTCACGGGGGTGCACATGAAATCTAAGGCCGCAATTTTGTGGGAAACCAACAAGCCCTGGAGCGTTGAAGAGATTGAACTCGACGATCCCAAAGCCGGTGAAGTACTTGTTGAAATGAAGGCATCAGGAATGTGCCATAGCGATGAGCACCTCATGACTGGCGACCTGCCGTTTGCCCTGCCGATTATCGGCGGCCACGAAGGTGCCGGAATTGTTCGCAAAGTTGGCGAAGGTGTCAGCTGGCTTGCCCCCGGTGACCATGTGGTTTTTGGCTTCATTCCGTCGTGTGGTCGTTGCCCGAGCTGTTCAACTGGCCACCAGAACCTCTGCGATCTCGGTGCGCTGATGGGGGGTGGACGCCAAATCACTGACGGCGGCTCACGTCACCATGCCCGTGGTCAAGAACTGGGATTGATGTGCCTGCTCGGAACCTTCGCCCACCACACCGTGGTCAACGAAGCCAGTTGCATCAAGGTTGACAACGATCTGCCATTTGACAAGGTCTGCCTCTTGGGCTGTGGCGTGGTCACTGGTTGGGGTTCGGCTGTGTATGCAGCCGAAGTGAAGCCTGGTGACACAGTTGCGGTTGTCGGCGTGGGCGGAATTGGTGCCAACGCCATTCAGGGTGCTCGTTTGGCTGGTGCGAAGCGCATCATTGCTATCGACCCCGTTGAGTTCAAGCGTGAAAAGGCCATGGAATTTGGCGCGACCCACACCGCCGCGTCAATGACTGATGCCGTGGCGTTGCTTCAAGAAGTCACCTGGGGAACCATGGCGAACAAGGTCATCTTGACCATGGGCGTCGGTTCGGGCGCCCTCATGGCTGAAGCAATGGCTTTGGCCTCAAAGCGAGGACGAGTGGTCGTCACCAACATCCATCCCGCAATGGAAATGGGCGTCACGATGAACCTGCTCGACGTCACCTTGATGGAAAAGCAAGTGGTCGGTTCGCTGTTTGGTTCGGGCAACCCCCGGGCCGACATTCCGAAGTTGGCTGGTTTGTACCGCGAAGGTCAGCTTGATCTCGACGGTCTCGTGACCCGCACCTACTCGCTCGAAGGCGTCAACGACGGCTATGAAGCCATGCGTGCCGGCGAAAACATTCGTGGAGTTCTCGTTTACGAGTGAGATCTGATGTGACTCGCCTAGAGCCGTGAGGTTCTAGGCGAGTAGCGTTCTCCTTGTAGGTGCGAAGGACGTGCCACGAAGGGGAGACCGCCATGTCTGGAATCCGTAAGTCAAAGGCCGCCGTATTGTGGGGCTTGAATCAGCAGTGGAAGATCGAGGAAATCGAAATCCACCCACCTAAGACCGGTGAAGTGATTGTTCACTGGCGCGCTGCAGGTTTGTGCCACAGTGATGAGCACTTGGTTACCGGCGACATGGTTCCGCCCGAAGAGTTCTGGCCCCTCATGGGCATTGAAAGTTTCTTCCCGATCATTGGTGGTCACGAAGGTGCTGGCGTTGTTGTTGAAGTTGGCCCCGGCGTCACGAGCGTCGCAGTCGGCGATCACGTGTCGGCTTCATTCGTTCCCTCATGTGGACGTTGCCGTTACTGCAGCACTGGTCGTCAGAACTTGTGCGACAACGGAGCCAAGACTTTCGTGGGCGGCATGATCACTGATGACACTCACCGCCACTTCGTTAATGGTCAACCCGTCACGTTGATGGCTAAGGTCGGCACCTTCTCTGAGTACGCATGCGTGAGCGAGCAGTCAATCATCAAGGTTGAAAAGGACATTCCGCTGGAGTGTGTTGCTCTCGTGTCGTGTGGTGTGGCAACTGGTTGGGGATCGGCCGCAAATCGCGCTGGCACGCAGCCTGGAGACACCGTTGTTGTCGTCGGTATCGGTGGCATTGGTATGAACGCAGTGCAAGGTGCGCGCATGGCTGGAGCCAAGCGCATCATTGCTATCGACCCGATCGAGTTCAAGCGCGAAAAGGCCATGGAGTTCGGTGCAACGCACACGTTCCCTTCAATGGCTGACGCCATGATGTCGGTGATGGAAATGACATACGGTCAGATGGCCGATCGCGTCATCATGACCCCTGGTGTTTTGCACGGCGAAATGATGACCGAAGCCATGAACTTGGCTGGCAAGGGAAGCACCGTTGTGATTACCGCTATTTCGCCGATGACGAGCGAAACAGCAAACATCAACTTGTTCAACTTGGCGATGTGGAATAAGGAAATCAAGGGAACCATCTTCGGTTCGTTGAATCCTCGTGCCGACATTCCTGCGTTGCTTGACATGTATCGCGCTGGTCAACTGAAGCTTGATGAACTCATCACCAAGACTTACAAGCTTGAAGACATCAACGAGGGCTATGAAGCCATGCGTGACGGCACGAACCTTCGTGGCGTTATTGTCAACGCCTGATTGTTGACACTTCAATGACTCAATCGTCGCGGAGTTCTCTGATCGCGTCGCTCGATGACACTGTCATCGGGCGACGTCGTGAAGTTGAACTAGTTGTCGCAGCACTTGATGCTGATCGGCATGTGTTGCTTGAAGGACCACCCGGAACTGGCAAGAGCACACTGTTACGTGCAGTCGCCGAAGGATTGGGTATCGGTTTTGTTTTCGTTGAAGGTAATGCCGAACTGACTCCAGCGCGACTTGTTGGTCATTTCGATCCGGCACGAGTACTCACTGATGGTTATGACCCCGATGTGTTTGTTGACGGTCCATTAGTGACCGCAATGCGTGATGGATCGTTGTTGTATGTCGAAGAAATCAATCGTATTCCCGAAGAAACTTTGAATGTTTTGATCACGGTCATGAGCGAGGGCGAACTCAATGTGCCGCGTTATGGCCGGGTCGCAGCCTCGTCGGGTTTCCGTTTGGTGGCAGCGATGAATCCGTTTGATGCTGTCGGAACTGCGCGAATTTCTGGCGCGGTCTATGACCGTGTGTGCCGTGTTTCTGTTGGCTATCAAAACGCTGAAGTTGAACAACGTATTGCTGGGCGCGGCACGAAGAATCTTCCCGATGGCTGGCTCGACAAAGTTGTTGAGTTGGTGCGTCGCACGCGTACCCACAGTGATCTTCGCGTTGGTTCTTCAGTGCGTGGAGCCATTGACATGACTGCAGTAACCGTGTCGCTAGCGAGCGTTCGTTCGCTGACGGTGCTTGATGCAGGTGTCGGACTTGATGCAGCACTCGTTGCATTGTCAGGCCGTGTGCGCGTTCGTGAAGGAAGTGTGCGCACCGCCGAAGACATCATCACTGAATTGTGGAATGAGGTGTTTGCCCCTGCTCCGCAAGGTGAATCGGGAAAAGCGAGCGCCCCAGCGGGGGCGACCCACTAGCCAAAGAGGGTGCTGCTGCCGATGACGCAGTGAATGAGGCATCCAAGAAAACTTTGTCGCGACGTGAGTTGTCACGCAATCCGCAATTTGAACAAGTGTCGCCCGAAGTTGGTGAACTTGATGAAACTGCCGTTGAAGAAGGGCTTGAGGAAGATCCTGATGCAATGCTGGCGTTGCTTGCCGATCTCACCGGTGCCACCGATCAGAAATTGCGTGATCTTGCGAAGCGTTTGGCTGGCCGTTTGTTTTTAGATGTTTCGAAGCGTGGTCCGGTGTCACCGCGCGGAATCGGCAAGATGGCAACGCGTCCGTATCGACCAGATGCTGGCGATATTGATCTTGATGCATCGATGGACGCCATTCTTGAAGCGCGTGCTTCACGTCAAGCGATTGACCCAGAAGGTTTGAAAGTTCGCAGTTGGGTGAAGCCCGGAACGGCGATTGCACTTTTGGTTGATCGCAGTGGATCAATGGGCGGCAAGCCACTTGCTACGTCGGCAATGGCCGCTGCAGCAGTTGCTTGGCGTAGTCCCGAGGATTACAGCGTGATTGCTTTTGGCAAAGATGTTGTTGTTGCCAAGGGGCAGACATCAACGAAGTCGGGCGAACAAGTTGTGAATGACGTGTTGTCGCTTCGAGGTTTCGGCACCACCGATTTGGCAGGAGCACTCTTGGCTGCTGGTGATCAGTTATCGCGCACACGTGCGGGTCGGCGGATCACCGTGATCTTGAGCGATTGCCGGGCGACGGTTGAAGGTGATGTTCAAGCAGCGGCACGAGCACTTGATGAGGTAGTCATTTTGGCGCCGTTGGGTGACGATGCCGAGGCCCGAGTGTTGGCTTCGCAAGTGGGTGCACGAATTGCCTGCATTGACGGACCAAGTGACATCCCATCTGCACTACAAACCGTGCTCGGCGACTGAAACCGCCATTGAAAGTGTAGCACTCAGTGCTACATTCATTTCATGGCACAAGTTATTTCACAAAGAGAACTCAGGAACGATTCTGCTGAAATTATGCGACGACTTGATCTTGGCGAGAGTTTCGTCATTACGCGCAATGGGCAATGCGTCGGAGAATTGACGCCTTTGCGGCGTCAACGATTTATTTCTACGGATCATTTTCTAACGACAATGCACAATGCTCCGCCGATTGACCCTGCAAGGTTTCGTGCTGATATCGATTCAGTACTCGACCAGGATGTGAATCCACGTGCTTGATTCGCGACCGCACGTAGGAGTACTTGATACCTCGGTCGTGATTGACATCACTCGAATACAGCGCGATTTATTGCCGAACGAATTAGCTGTGAGTGCGATCACAATGGCCGAGTTGGCTGCTGGACCGCATGCAACATTGGATTTTGAGGAACGCGCTCGACGGCAAGACTTACTACAGCGAATAGAAGCTTCTTTGGACCCACTGCCGTTTGATACTGAAGCGGCTCGCGCATTCGGCAGACTCTATGCGAGTGAGTTTCAGCAAGGGAAGAAAGCCCGTGGCGCGAGGGCGCTTGATTTAATGATTGCTGCAACAGCTTTGTCGCATCGCTTGCCGCTGTACACGCGAAACCCCCAGGACTTTGTTGCAATTTCAGAGATTGTTGAAATTATTGCGGTCTAAATCTGATGCCGGTTTAGCGGCAGGCGGGATCGTTGGTTGGCAAGATGCCAACACTGTTTGACTCGACGTATACCGGAACCAATGTTGTGGTGGTCGTGGTGGTACTCGTCGTTGTTGTGGTCTTTGGTGCCTTTGTCGTAGGCGGAACAGTTTCGCCAACGACGGTGCTTGCCGGGGTTGGTGTTGTTGCAACAGTAGTCGCAGATGCAACCGTGGTTGTCGGCGCGACAGTGGTGGTGGCGATTTCAAAGATTTGTTCTGGTGCATCAAGCAGACGTGCTCGACCCTGGAAAACCGCCAAAACTGCCTTCATGTTGTCGGTCGTGATGCGCGGTTCAATGACCGAGAGTTCGCCCACCATTTTGCCGAGACCTTCAATTTGGTAGGTCTTCATGGTTGAGGGATCAAGGTTCTTCATCGCACTTGCCAATTCGAGCAACTTGCCGGCAGTGAGGTTCGCATCAAGGATCACGTACTTGGTAGCGGCATCAATTAGATCTTTGGCAATCGTCGGATTTCCAGCTGATTTGTCGAGAGCTTTCTGAATGGCTCGACGCAAGAAGTCTTGTTGACGCGAAATTCGGCCACGATCGGCCGCCGGATCTTCGACCCATTTTTTGGTCTTGGCGTCGTAATAGCGGAAGTGGCGTGAACGTACATACGCCAGGCCCTCTTCTCCAGCAAACGTGTGGCACCCGGCTTGTTCAATCAGCAAGTTGGTGTTCTTGTCTTTGACTGGAGTAGCAAAGGGGACGCGTACTCCGCCGACTGCATCGACGATTTCTTTGAATGCGCAAAAGTCAATGTTGACGTAATGATCAATCAAGATACCGAAGTTGTCGAAGATCGTGACGATGAGTGGGTTGGGATCATCGCGGTTGAACGCACTGTTGATTCGACTCTTGGTTTTCTTGCCGTTGATACGGACCCATAAGTCACGAGGGAACGACAACACGGCAGCAGCGTTTGTCGCGGGGTCGAGACGCAAAATCATGATGGTGTCAGCGCGCTCGCCTAAACCATTTCGATTTCCGAAGGCAGCGGCATAAGGAGAATCTGGATCGATACACGCACCATTGTCGGTGCCGGTAATCAAGAAGTTTTTTGCGGTGAGATCGACAGGCATGGGAAGTTCGGTGACCGTTGGTTCGCCAGTCAATGGATCAATCGGCGTTGTCGTGGTTGGCAAGGTGAGAGTAGGGCCACCTTCGGCTCCGAGGATGGAAACAACTTTGCGGTCGTTGGCTTTTTCGTTGCCGTAGTACACAGTGATGGCAGCGCTGAGGCAAGCGACAACTAAAAGCGAATTGAATGTGAGGACGAGTCGTTGCGGCCAGGTGCGGTGACGTTTGCGCACTGGATCAGCGGTCAAACGAGGAAGTCCCGTCAGGGTGTCATCCTCGGTTTGGGGGTCAATGCCAGGCAACTGATCGCCAGGTTCTACAGAGTCCGTCACAGGATGTACAAACTACCCGTCTTGGCTATGTCTTGTCTTTCAGGGTCTTGTCTTTCAGGGTCTTGTCTTTCAGGATGCGGGTTCGGGTGGTGCCAAAACCGCTGAGACAGTTGTCTCGCCAGCACTTGGTGCCGTGACCCACGAGCGCACACTGCCGGCGTCGCTCAGGTCGCCGCGACCCAATTCAAAGGCGGCTAGAACCGAATCACTCGCCGAAACAGTGGCCTCGGTAACCGCGGTCTTTTGCGAGGTCTTGGCATCGGTCTTGGCTCGGCGAACTTGACTCAAGATCTCGCCGATCGGATCAAGAATTGAACTATCCCCAACGGAACCGAGTTCGGCCATGTTTGGCCAGGTGGCGGTGTGCACCGAACCGCTTTGCCACCAACGCCACACTGTCTCGGTCGTGAAGGGCATGAAAGGGGCTAGGAGGCGTTGCAGCGCCGAGAGAGCGAGTCGCAAGGCACTGATAGCCGAACCTGCCGCGTCGGGTCCCTGGCTGTTGTACACGCGACCTTTGACGAGTTCGACATAGTCGTCGCAGAACCACCAGAACATTGCTTCGGTGCGTTCAAGGGCACGGGCATAGTCGTATTGATCAAAGGCCACGGTTGCTTCGCGAATCGTTTCGCCGACCCGTGCCAACATCGCCAGATCAACAGGATTGGTGGGCTTGGCTGCAACATCTGGTTGCGGGAAAGTCAAAACAAACTTGGTCGCGTTGAGCAACTTGGTCGCCAACTTCTTGCCAACTTTCATTTGATCTTCGCTGAACGCGGTGTCGATGCCAGGACGAGCTGAAGCGGCCCAGTAACGAACTGCGTCCGAGCCAAACTTTTCAAATAAGTCAATGGGTGTTACAACGTTGCCTTTTGACTTCGACATCTTTTTGCGATCGGGATCAAGGATCCAGCCAGATAGTGCAACGTTCTTCCACGGAAGCGAATCGTGTTCAAAGTTTGAACGAACGACCGTGCTGAACAACCACGTACGAATAATGTCGTGTCCTTGTGGACGCAAGTCCATGGGGAACATACGCCCAAATAAATCGGCATCGTCTTCCCATTTACCAGCGATCTGCGGTGACAGCGATGAGGTGGCCCAAGTGTCCATGACATCGGGATCACCAATGAAACCACTGGGTTGATTGCGCTGATCGGCGGTGTATCCAGGTGGGACATCTGTAGACGGATCAATAGGCAACATGTCTTCGGTTGGAACGATCGGTGAATCATGAACTGTTTCACCTTCGGCATCAACTGGATACCAAACTGGAACAGGCACACCGAAGTAACGCTGGCGGCTAATGAGCCAATCCCCGTTGAGTCCTTCAACCCAATTTGAATAACGATGACGCATATGGTCGGGGTGCCACACCAAGTTCTCGCCGCGATTCAAGAGTGCACCGCGAAGATCGGTGTCACGTCCACCGTTGCGGATGTACCACTGGCGACTCGTCACGATTTCGAGGGGTCGATCGCCCTTTTCAAAAAACTTCACCGGATGCATGATGGCGCGCGGTTCGCCAAGCATTGCTCCGGATTCGCGCAACATCTCAACAACTTTTGTCTGGGCTTGATTGATGAATAGGCCAGCGATTTGTTCGTATGCCGCAATACCACTTGCAGATTCAAGTCCGTTTGGCGGGGTTGTAATGATGCGACCGTCGCGACCGATGATGGCACGCGTTGGCAAGTTAAGTTCGCGCCACCAAATGACGTCAGTGAGATCACCGAACGTACAAATCATGGCGATGCCCGTGCCCTTATCAATTTGCGCAAGTGGATGAGCGAGTACGGGTACTTCAACTCCGTACAGCGGTGTGCGAACAGTTGTGCCAAAGAGTGGCTTGTAACGATTGTCATCGGGATGAGCAACGAGTGCAACACATGCTGCTAACAAAACTGGTCGTGTTGTATCAATGACAACATCGCCCTGACCGTCAGAGCGAGCAAAAGCAACATTGTGATATGCACCTGGACGTTCGCGATCTTCAAGTTCGGCTTGCGCTACTGCAGTTTTGAAATCAACGTCCCACAGAGTTGGTGCTTCTTGCGTGTACGCCTCACCGCGGGCCAAGTTGCGCAAGAAGGCGCGTTGACTGGCGCGACGACTGCGGTCTTCAATGGTGGTATAGAGATAATCCCAGTCCACCGAAAGTCCAAGTCGACGGAAGAGATCTTCAAAGACTTTTTCGTCTTCGTGGGTGAGTTCTTCGCACAACTCAATGAAGTTGGGCCGTGAAATGGAAATGGGTTGGTGGTCCTTGGGCGGGTCTCCGCGAAATGGGGGAGTAAAACCGGGTTGATAGGCGACATTTGGGTCGCAACGAACACCAAAGAAGTTTTGTACACGACGTTCAGTTGGCAAACCGTTGTCATCCCATCCCATGGGATAGAAAACTGACTTACCAGTCATGCGTTGGTAGCGCGCGATGGTGTCGGTGTGGGTGTACGAAAACACATGACCCATGTGCAACGAACCACTGACCGTCGGAGGCGGGGTGTCAATTGAGTACACCTGATCACGAGAAGCTGAACGATTGAAGGCGTAAACGCCGTCGTCTTGCCAACGCTGAGCCCAAACGGCTTCAATGCCGTCGAGGGTGGGCTTTTCGGGAATCTGGGTCGGATCAAAGGCCGAATCGGTCACTGCCATGGCTTGCAGGTTATAGGTGTCTTGGCCATGGGGGCGTAGGCTCGTTTCTCATGTTCAGGCTGTATGACACCGCAACTTCAGAGGTCCGCGAACTCGTTTTGCGCACACCCGGAAAAGTCGGTATTTACTTGTGCGGCCCCACTGTCTATGGTCCGCCTCACCTTGGTCACGGTCGAGCCACTTTGGTGTACGACATTTTGCGGCGTTACCTTGAATGGTCGGGCCTCGTAGTCCGCCTGGTCTCGAATATCACCGATATTGACGACAAGATCATCGATCGGGCGAACAAAGAAGGTCGTCCGTGGCAAGAAATCACCCACAAGTGTGAAGACGTGTGGTTCAAGGCCATGGGCAAACTGAACGTTCTACGCCCAACCGATGTCCCTCATGCGACTGAATACGTTGATTCCATGGTCAGCATGATTGGTGAACTCATTGGCCTAGACAACGCGTATGTCACTGAAGACGGCGTTTATCTCAATGTTTTGAATGTGCCCGATTACGGATTGCTTGCCCACCAGAGCCTTGATGACATGTTGTCGGGTGGCGGCGATCGCGAAGTATTTGGCGCTGGCAACAAAAAGAATCCAGCCGACTTCGCGCTGTGGAAGTTCAGCAAGCCAGGCGAACCGGCGTGGCCTTCACCGTGGGGCGATGGACGGCCGGGTTGGCATAGTGAATGTGTCGTCATGAGCCTTGACATTTTGGGTGAAGGATTTGATCTGCACTGCGGTGGAATGGACCTCAAGTTCCCGCACCACGAAAACGAACGCGCCCAAGCCGTTGCTCTCGGAAAGACCTTTGCTAATCACTGGATGCACAACGGATTTGTCGTTGACACCGAAGGCGAAAAAATGTCCAAGAGTTTGGGCAATGTGGCCAACCTTCTTGATTTGCTTGAGCATTACGACCCGCGTGCCTATCGCTTGGTTTTGTTGCAAACGCACTATCGCGGCCCAGTTCGCATCGGTCAAGACAATATTGATGCATCGGTCAACGCGTTAGCCGGGCTTGATTCATTTGCGGCACGCACTGCAGCAGTTGCGCTAGGTGCAACGCCAGATCCTGAAGTCATCGCAAAGTTCCGCGAATTCATGGATAACGATCTTGATACTTCGTCATCGGTTGCCTTGCTTTTTGAAACCGTGCGTCGGGCGAACGCGGCACTTGACGCAAACGATCAGAACGCCTCATCGTTGGCGGCAGCGGTGAATGAAATTTGCCGAGCATTTGGTCTAGATCTCAAACAAGCGTCTGACATTCCTGCAGATATTGCCGATAAGGCGGTGGCACTTGACGCAGCGCGTGCTGCTAAAGATTTTGCGAGTGCAGACGCCTTGCGCGCCGAATTAACTGCGGCCGGATGGATCGTTGAAACGAATAAAGCAGGCACCACCGTACGTCGTTGACGTATGGTGAAACATCGTGTTGAAGAAGTCCGTAGGCCATCGTGACAAGGCTGCCAAGGTTCCGTTGCCGCAAGGCTTTGGCACGATCTGGCTGACCGTTGCTCTTGATCTTGTTGGTTTCGGCATCGTTGTGCCGATCTTGGGCCGTTACGCCGAACGTTACGGTGCAAGCGGACTTGAAGTCGGATTGTTGTTTGCTTCATTTTCGTTAGCTCAATTAGTTTTTGCACCCATTCTCGGACGTCTTTCCGACCGCATTGGTCGCAAACCCGTCATCATGATTTCGTTGCTTGGTACAGCGATTGGATCATTTGTGACCGGAGCAGCTGGCGCCCTGTGGGTCTTGTACCTTGGTCGAATTCTTGATGGAGCCTCGGGTGCAAGCGTTGCCGTTGCTCAAGGCGCGGTCACCGATCTCGCACCACCTTCAGAGCGCCCTCGTTTGCTGGGTCTTTTGGGCGCAGCGTTCGGCGTTGGGTTTGTTGTTGGTCCGGCACTTGGTGGCTTGGCGTCTTTGGGTGGCGAACATATTCCGTTCTATGTTGCGGGCACCGTGGCGTTGATCAATGCTGCGGTGGCATGGCGTCGTTTGCCCGAAACCCGACCAGCGCATGTTCGTGAAGCAGCCCGTGCCGCCGCGACAAACGAAGTTGATGCCAAGGTGCGCCTGTGGGGATTGGCCGTTGCGGGTTTCGCGGCCATCGTGGCGTTCAGTGGATTTGAAGCAACGTTCTCGTTATTAGTTGGCGACCGCTTTCGTTTGACCGAAGGTGGAGTCGCCGCAATTTTCGTTGGCATTGGCATTGTCTTGGTCGGTGTACAAGGCGGTTTGATTCGACCTATCAATGCCAAGTTAGGAACGCAACGTTCGTTACAAGTGGGCTTGCTACTCAACAGCGCAGGTTTAATCGTGTTGTCTGCTGCGGAAAACTGGACGCTCTTGATTGTGGCATTGGCTCTATTGACTGTCGGGCAAGGCTTGGTAACACCGAACTTGTCGAGTTTGGTATCGGGTCGTGTTCCTGATCATCGGCGTGGTGAGGCTCTTGGTTTTCAACAAGGTGTTAATGCGTTGGGGCGAGTTGCGGGCCCAGCAATTGCCGGTGTGCTGTACGACCATGTATCAATCGGTTCGCCCTACTTAGTTGGCGGAGCGTTGTGTGGCGTCGCTCTCGCAGTTATTTCGTCAAAGAAATAACCAGCCGCTCAGCGGTATTCGGTAAATGTTCGAACCGTAGAAAATACTTGATCGAGTGCGGCAAAGACCGGCGTACTTGCAACCAGTTTTTCTTGGTTGCCGTAGAGGCGAATTCGACCAGTAATGAATGCTTGTTGAGCATTGAGTTTGTCGGTTGCGACCGCAGTTGCAGTTTCCCAATCTTGTTCAAAACGAACATCCTCGGGGAAAGCGGCGCCGGGCCCAAAACTGGCGCGACCCTCTGTGACTTGCAAGTGATATGTGACGTCGCCTTCGGGTCCGCCTGTCACGGTTTGTGTAATGCCAACCGTATGTTCGGCAGCGATTGCGGCGATCGCTTCGTTTGATGCGACGGCTTGAGTGAGTGCGTCAATCCACTCGAGGCTCAAATAGCGAACGGGGTTCGTGCTCATGGCACTTATTCTGCCAGCGAAAACAATTAGATGTGGGCGGATCGACGATGTCGCCAAATTTCAATAGCCATCGGAAGTACCGAGATGACGACAATCAAAATCAGCGCTATTTCAATGTTGCTTTCGATCCATGACACTTCGCCCAAGAAGTAGCCAAGGGTGGTGATTCCGATACCCCACAGGGCGCCACCAACGATGTTGTAGATCACGAAGGTGCGGTAGTTCATTTTCCCGACGCCAGCAACGATTGGTGCAAACGTTCTGACGATCGGCACAAAGCGCGCCATCACGATGGTCTTTGATCCGTGCTTCTCAAGAAATGCGTGAGCTTTATCAATGTTTTTCGGATTAAAGAATTTGCTTTGCGGGCGGTCAAACAAACTTGGTCCGACCTTGCGTCCGAATAGGTAACCGACTTGGTCACCGGTCACGGCTGCAACAAACGTGACGAGAGCAACGATGGGTAACGAGGGGAGAACATTGCCGCCGGCAGTTGATGACAAGAATCCGGCGATGAAGAGAAGCGAATCGCCAGGAAGAAAGAAACCAATGAGCAATCCAGATTCTGCGAACACGATGGCTGCCAAAAGAACGAGTCCACCTTTGTCGAGCCAGGATTCAATATCAAACAATGCGAGCATGCGATGACCTTACTTGCAGTTACATCGGCATCGCAGTTCTCAAAACCTCGAAGAAAAGATCTCGAGAAACAAAAGAGGCGCCCTTGCGGGCGCCTCTTTTCAGTCTTGCGACTGACTTCTTAGTTGAACTACTCAGTGAGCAGCAGCCTTTTCTTTGTTCAAGGTAGCGATTCCGCCACTTTGACGACCAGAGAAGATCACCGCGCCGATGAGAACAAGCAGTGCAACGCCAGCAATGACGTAGCGAATGTTGTTGTCGGCCTGCGTGATAATCGCGGGAAGGATCAACAATGACACCAAGTTCATCACCTTGATGAGTGGGTTCAATGCCGGACCAGCGGTGTCCTTGAATGGGTCACCAACAGTGTCACCAATGACTGCTGCCTTGTGCGACTCGCTGCCCTTGCCACCATGGTTGCCATCTTCGATGTACTTCTTGGCGTTGTCCCAAGCACCACCAGCGTTGCTGAGGTAGTTGGCCATCAACTGACCGACCAAGATGACCGCGGCCAAGAATGCGCCGAGAGCCTTCCAGTCGATGCCGAAGCCAATGACAACGGGGGCCAACACAGCCAGCAATGCCGGTGTGGTGAGTTCACGCAGTGAAGCCTTGGTGCAGATGTCGATCACGGGGCCGTAGTCAGGCTGCTTCGTGCCGGCCATGATGCCGCCGTCAGCAAACTGATTACGTACTTCTTGAACAACAACACCTGCGGTGCGGCCAACGGCACGAATCGCGAGTGCTGAGAACAAGAACGGAACAGCGCCACCGATGAGCAGGCCGATGAAGACCTTGGGCTCAGCAACGTTGATCGCTAGTTCTGGCAACTTGAAGACGCCGTCAGCAAGGTTGGTGACTGTGTCAACAAGCGGCTCGCCAACACTGTTCTTCAGGTTTGCACCAGCGGTTTCGATGTATGAAGCAAACAAGGCCACAGCAGCAATCACGGCTGAACCAATGGCGAAGCCCTTGGTCACAGCTTTTGTGGTGTTACCCACTGCGTCGAGTGCAACCATGATCTTTGCG